>CAZSIC010000086.1:0-15250 GCA_964606845.1 uncultured Bacteroidales bacterium | reverse complement strand
AGAAAAATATAACATTCAAATATTCAGTAGTTTAACCAAAATATATTCTCGTGAAGAAAGAAATTATACAATCGTTAACAAAGACTTTTGAAGATTATGTTAATGTAACTGAAAACAATGTTGAATTTTGGTTTGCCCGGGACTTACAACATTTGCTCGGATACACTAAGTGGGATAACTTTTTGAAAGTTATAAATAAAGCAAAAACTGCATGCGAAGCTTCCGAGAATAAAATTATCGACCATTTTGCCGAGGTCGGGAAAATGGTTCAAATAGGCTCTGGATCACAAAGAGAAGTGCAGGATTTTATGCTTACCCGGTACGCCTGTTATTTAATTGCACAAAACGGAGACCCAAAGAAGGAAGCAATTGCTTTTGCTCAAAACTATTTTGCTGTTCAAACCCGAAAACTGGAGCTTATAGTAAAGCGGATTAAAGATTGGGAACGGTTACAAGCCAGGACAAAGTTATCTCTTTCTGAAAAAGAGTTGAGTGGCTTGATTTATGAACAAACAGGAAGTGATAAAAATTTTGCTTTAATAAGAAGTAAAGGAGATACAGCATTGTTTGGTGGTAAAAACACAAAGCAAATGAAGCAATTACTTGGTGTTACTGGCAATAAGCCATTGGCTGATTTTTTACCGACAATCACCATAAAAGCAAAAGATTTTGCCACTGAGATAACAATTTTTAATACGCGGGAGAAGTCATATAATACTGAAAAAACTATTTCTTCCGAACATATTAAAAATAATAAAGGTGTGCGCAAGTTGCTTTTAGAAAGAGGGATAAAACCTGAAAGGTTAACTCCCGAAGAAGATATAAAAAAATTGGAAAGACGGGTAAAAAGTGAAGAAAAGAAACTTGGAAAAAGACCAGATAAATTATCTTCATAAAGCAAGTACTTAAAAATAATGAAATAAATTTTTTGTGAAAATTGATTTTAACCATGAACGGTATAAGCATGCACAGCAAGAGCAAAAAATGCGTGCGCCGCATATGATGACCAAATATGCTAATAGCGAAGCCAGAAAAGCGGGACAATTGCGCGGCTTAATTATTGAACATCATGTATCCGGGTGGTTTAAAAAATATTATCCCTTGCATTACTTAGAACCTGATAATTACAGGCAATGGACAAAAATTTGCAGTCATGATTTTAAAATAAAATCACCCTCCAAAATTTTATATATAGATGTTTCCGGGCCTAAAAAAGATGGCACTTTTGGTTCGTATAATTACAAACCCGAAAAAGGAGTTGATTTTCATATTTTGTGTAATGCCATTGGATTTAAAACCTGGAATGACGTGGATTACCAAAAAGGATTTGAAATACTGGGCGTGGTTACTCCAGAAAAGTATAAAAAAACAATAAATATGAAGGATATTATTAATTTTGGAAGCTGGCTAAAACAAATTGGTTTATGAATTATTTGAAACTATTACATCCCAACCTCGATAAAGAGCAAAAAAAGAAGGCAGCAATCAGAATTGAACGTTATCTTAAAAAATATCCTGATAAAGATATCCTAAAATTTATTGATAAAATCAACAATGAAACAGAACTGGAAAATACCAAGCAATCCTTAATTTTTGAAATCCAAAAGGCGGAAAATCAAAACAACAAAAAAACTGTTGAATATGCCGTACAGTGCATACTGAATGGGAAATATGCACAAAAGTTTTTAAAAGGGAATAAATATCCTTTCACCCGTTTATTAGAGTTTATTGAGCAAAATGAATCAAATCAATTAACACTTTTACACAATGATTTTAGAAAAACAAAAATTAAAGAGGATTCGGTTGATTTAATTGTTACCGACCCTCCGTATCCGAAAAAATATATTGAACTATATCACGACCTGGCTCAATTTGCCTTAAAAGTTTTAAAACCTGGAGGATCATTATTTGCCATGGCAGGGCAATCGTACCTTCCTCAGATTTTAAAACAAATGGAGATAGAGGGTTTGAACTATAACTGGACGCTGGCATATTTAACGCCAGGAGGACAATCACCTCAATTGTGGCAACGCAAAGTAAATACCTTTTGGAAACCGGTTTTATGGTATACTAAAGGAAAACCTGAAAACTGGATGGGCGATGTGGTAAAAAGCAATGTAAATGATAATGATAAAGTTTTTCATTTCTGGGGACAATCTATTTCCGGAATGTCCGATTTAATTGACCGGGTTTCGTATATGGGCGAAACCATTTTAGATCCTTTTATGGGTGGAGGGACCACTGGCGCCGTTTGTTTAAAGCAACGAAGAAAATTTATTGGTATAGAGGTAGATAAAGAAGTTTTTAAAACGGCTCAAAGCCGTTTAAAATTGTTGGAGAAAGAATTAAAAGGTTAGTTTATAAATTATCCTCAGCATACCACTCGGCAAAGGAAGCACCTGTTTCGTGTAATTTGATGCTGTGAAGTTTGAGTCGATCAGGAAGCTTTTTCATAATCTTTTCGGCAAAATCAGACACCATATTTTCGCATGTAGGCTGGTAGTCTGTAATATATTGTTTTTTAAACATTTGATTATTCGTATAATGTAGGTTCTCTGCGGCCGTTTTACTCAAAATGATGGCATGATCGAGCGGATGGACTATTTCGGTATTGACAATTTTTTTTAAATCTCCAAAATCAATCACCATGCCGTTTTTTGGATTGTTTTGATCTTTTATGGGCTCACCAATAACCGTAACAAACATTTTATACGAATGTCCGTGAATATTTGCACATAGTCCATCGTAGTTCCACAAGGCATGTGCAATTTCAAAGTTAAACTCTTTGGTAACCCGTATTTTTGTCATTTACAATTAATGTTAATCCTGATTTTTATTAATACAAAGATATAAAGCTTTTGTTCTAATAAAATTTTAAAAACCACCCGGCAGGGGCAGGGTGGTTTCAATCTTTTATAGCAAATATTTTAATATTTATGAATCAGTACATTTGCTCACACAATTCACAATATTGCTTAAATTGGCATGTTTTAAAAAATAGTAAGTATTTTTCCCTTCTCTTTTGGAGCATAATACTCCCTTATCTTTCAAAATACCGAGGTGATGCGAAGTAGTGGATTGCTCAATGCCTAATAATTCATGTATTTCTGTTACAGTTAGTTTTTTGCCATCTTCAAGGTAATTTAAAATGGCAATACGCATTGGATGCGCTATAGCTTTAAGCATATTCGCCGCTTCCTCTAATTGTTCTATGGTTAAATCTTTTATATTCATTTTCTTTAATTAAAAATTTTATTAATTAGACAAATGCAAATATATAAATATCTTATTTTTAAATAATGATAAATATCATTTTTTTAGGTTTAAGGAGTTGATTTTGTGAATTTAATTAGTATCAGGTTAACTTATGTCAATACGCATGAACATCATCAACTGTTTATTGTTTTAATTTTTGCTGAATGAATTAATTAGTATATTTGATGCCATAACCCAAAAGAATGTCTGTAGTAGATAAAATAAAAGCTCCTATAAAAGATGAAATGGAAAAATTTGAACCTTTTTTCCGTTCATCCATGCAAACCAAGGTGCCGTTATTAAATATCATCATGAATTATTTACTGCGGCGTAAAGGGAAACAGATGCGTCCTATGTTTGTATTTCTTACATCCAAAATGTTAAAAGAAGATGTAGGCGAATCAACTTATACTGCAGCATCGTTAATTGAACTACTGCATACCGCAACATTAATTCATGATGACGTTGTTGATGAAGCATATGAGCGGAGAGGATTTTTTTCAATCAATGCATTATGGAAATCGAAAATTAGTGTATTGGTTGGCGATTATTTATTGTCGCAGGGCTTATTACTCGCCGTTGACCATAATGAATACGAATTATTGAAAATTGTTTCGGTTGCTGTTCGCGAGATGAGCGAAGGGGAGTTGTTGCAAATTCAAAAATCCAGGAAACTGAACCTTACCGAAGAGGTTTATTATGAGATCATCCGTAAAAAAACAGCTGCACTTATTGCCGCATGTACAGCCTGTGGGGCAAAATCATCGGGCGCCAACGGACAGGTGGTTGAAAAAATGTGGCAGTTCGGCGAATATGTTGGAATGGCTTTCCAGATCAAAGATGATTTACTCGATTATCAAAATAACGGAAGTATAGGAAAACCCTCGGGGAACGATATTAAAGAGAAAAAGCTAACATTGCCTATTATTTATGCCCTTGAGCAATCTTCGTTAGCAGAAAAAAAGAAAATATTAAGCATAGTAAAACGCCACAATAAAAATAAACGAAAAGTCCAGGAGGTTATCGATTTTGTGATTGCAAAGGGAGGCCTTGATTATGCATCACAAATAATGAATGAATATAAAGTAAAGGCACTTGACCTTTTGAATGAAATGCCTCAAAATACTTCGAAAGAGGCATTGCTTGAACTGGTAAACTATGTAGTAACTCGTCAAAAATAAAAACTACAGATAGCATTAGTGAAAGCGGAATCGCACAAAATGAGCAATTAAAAGTGTTTTCTATTGGCAGAAAGGATGGACAGCCTCTTTTTAAAATGCACTATTCTCACCTGCCAACCAACCTGTTGAATAAGCAATTTGTAGATTGTACCCACCTGTTTCTGCATCAACATCGATAATCTCGCCTGCGAAAAAAAGGCCTTTGATTTTTTTGGACTCCATTGTTTTTGAAGAAATCTCATTTGTTGGAATTCCTCCGGCTGTTATAATGGCTTCTTTAAAAGAGCGATGTCCTGTAATTTTAAAAGGAAGATTTTTAAGATAGTAACGGATCTTTTTTCGTTCTTTAGCATTTATCTGATGACATTCTTTTTCAGTATCTATGTTTGAAAGATCGAGGAAAAAAGGAATTAAAGCTGCGGGTAAGATATTTCGAAAAATGGTGCTAATTTTTTTCTTCCCATTTTCATTCAGCTCACGGAGCAGCCTGTTATCGAGTTTTTTGTCATCAAGGGCCGGTTTTAAATCAATAAAAAGATCTACTTTGTTACCTTTTTGTAATTCTGTGACAACATTTCTGCTTAGGGTAAGGATAATAGGCCCCGAAAGACCGAAATTCATAAATTCCATCTCGCCGAACGCTTCAACTTTTTTCTTATCATTTACCCATACAGCCGCAAGGACATTTTTTAATGTTAGCCCTTGTAATTTATGGGGTATAAGCTCTTCGGTTTCGAGAGGAACTAGTGCAGGATGTGGATTTTCCAGCAAGTGGCCTGCCTGCCTGGCAAGTTCATAACCATCTCCGGTAGAGCCGGTAGCGGGATATGATTTTCCTCCGGTTGCCAGAATAACGTTGTTTGCCAGAAAATTTTTGCCTTCAGCAACAACACCTTTTATGGAGTTGTCAGCAATGATTAATTTTTCGACTTTGTGTTTTTTGTAGATCGTAACGTTTAATTTTTTGTTCCATGCTACCAAAGCATTAAGTACATCACCCGCTTGGTCGCTTTCGGGAAAATACCTCCCGCCACGCTCCAGCTTGCAATCCACGTTAAGCTTTTGGAGTAACTGGATAATATCCTGAGAAAAGAATTGGTGGAAAGTATTTTTCAAAAATCTTCCATTGGGATAAACATGTTTGATAAATTCATTAATGGGAGAGTCGTTGGTAATATTACACCTTCCTTTGCCGGTAATTTTTAGTTTTCGGCCCTCCTGATGCATTTTTTCCAGTATCAATACCTTTCTTCCTTTTTCTGCTGCCCTTCCGGCGGCAAGCATCCCGGCAGGACCGGCACCAACAACAATAATATCAAAATCTTCCATAAATAACAAAAGTAGGTTTTTCTTAGGAAATCTCAATGTGGGAGAAATAAAAAAGCATCAAACAAAAAGCCAGCCGATTTAAAAACAAAAGTTTCTTCGGCTGGCTTATTATGTTTTTTTAACCCCTGTGGCTAAAACAAATTAAAAATATTTTATTTCCTCCTGGAAAATTTCACTTAAAAGGTTGTTAGCCAAGCGGCTTGCACCTATTCTGAATAATTTAGCGTTTAACCATTCTTCGCCCAGGTTTTCTTTTACAATGGCAAAATAAGCAAGCGCCTCTTCGGGTGTTGCAATACCGCCGGCAGGTTTAATGCCAATCTTTTTGCCGGTAACATCATAAAAAGCTTTGATCGCCTTTGTCATAATATAAGCTGCATCGGTTGTAGCAGCTGGCGATTGTTTTCCGGTTGATGTTTTGATAAAATCAGCTCCGGCCTCCATGGCCAAAATGCTGGCTTCCCAAATTTCCTGAGATGAGCGTAAGGTTCCTGTTTCAAGAATAACTTTAAGATGATTGTCACCAATTGCTGATTTAATGTCTTTTATTTCATTAAAACAAAGTTCGTAATTGCCTTCGAAAAATTCGCCAACACTTAAAACAATGTCGATTTCTGAAGCCCCTGATTCAATGGCTTTTTTGCACTCTTCAACTTTAATATCTAACAATGTTTGTGAGGAAGGGAATCCTCCTCCTACCGAAGCGATACGTATTTCAGCAACAGAAAGAGTGTTTTTCACACAATTTATAAGGCTTGGATATACGCAGATAGCTGCTACATTGGGAATGTCAGAATAATGATTATTAAAATCATTTAACTTATTACAAATAGCTTTAATTCGTGTGCAATTGTCTTCTGTATTTAAGCTGGTTAAGTCTATTAAACTAAATATTTTTTTTAAGTTTTCAGTGTTTGCTAATTTGTGGCTGTTATTCGCTATTACAGCGACTTCTTGCTGAATATCTTTTTGAAGAAAGTCAGCAGGGTATTTTTTAAATAAGTCTTTCATAGCATCTTTATTTTAATTTTTTATTTTCATAATGCCTTGAGGCATCGCGTTTAGTTTTTTTGTCTATATTATTTATTAATGCATCGGTCAAATTTACACCTGTTTGGTTTGCTAAGCAAATTAATACGAAAAGTACATCGGCTATTTCTTCTTCCAGATTTTTTTCTTTGTCGCTTTCTTTAAACGACTGTTCACCGTAATTTCTGGCAATTATTCTTGCCAATTCACCTACCTCTTCGGTTAGTAAAGCCATATTGGTTAGTTCGTTAAAATAACGAACACCATATTTTTTGATCCAGACATCTACTTTTTCTTGAGCTTCTTGTAAAGTCATTTTTTTATAATTTTGTTTGTTTTTTGTTTTCCTCTGGCTAATGAAAAGAAAACACCAATAAAACATAGCGTTCCAAATATCACAAATGCTGTTCGAAGGGAACGAATAAAAGCATCGTAATTTGTTGGATTGATTTCTACTTTGCCGATAAATATTGAAAAAATCATCATGGCAATTCCCATGCTCGACATTTGCCCAATCAATCGCATGGTTCCAACGGTACCCGATGCAATGCCGTAATATTTTTTTTCTATTGAGCTCATAATTGCATTGGTGTTTGGTGAGGAAAACATTGCATAACCTATTCCAAATACGATTAAAATAAAACTAATGAAAATAATACTTGTATCCATTCGAATAAAAGCGATGACAAACAATCCTATTGATATCAATGCCATTCCAATGGATGCAATTTTACCAGGGTCTACCTTATCTGATAACCTGCCGGTAAGCGGTGAAAAAACAGCCATTAATAGGGGCTGAATTACGAGGACCTGCCCTGCTTGTTGAGCATTTAAATCTTTAATATACTGTAAATACAAGCTCAATAAGAAACCAATAGCAAATGTAGCGCTGTAGTTAATTAAAGCAGCATAATTTGAAAAAGCAAAAACTTTGTTTTTAATAAATAAATGAATATTGAGAACCGGAAATTTTTGTTTTTTCTCAAAAACAATAAAAAGAGCAATTCCTGAAAACCCAATAATCGTAAAAATTATCCCTGATAATTTGGGTAATTCAGCAAAACCATACATTAAAGAAACGATAGCTATGCCATATATAATTGAACCTTTCCAGTCAAACGTTTCTCCTTTGGCATCAGCCCATTCTTGCTTTAAAAAAAGAAAACTAAGGGCAACGGCAATAATTCCCAGCGGAACGGTAAATAAAAATACTCCCTGCCAACCCCACGTATTGGTTAAAAAACCTCCAATAAAAGGGCCAAGCGTTAAGCCTGTGTATACAGAAGCAACAACTATTCCGAGAGCTTTTCCTCGCTTTTCTTTTGGAAAAACAGAAGTAATTATGGCCATAGCGGTTCCGAAGATCATTGCTCCTCCGAGACCCTGAACGACTCTCCAGAAAATTAGCCAGTTAATACCGGGGGAGAATGCACAAAGAAGAGAAGCGATTGTAAAAATTATTAATCCATAATTAAGCACTTTTTTGCGGCCAAAAATGTCAGCTATGCGCCCAAAAGGCGTTAAAAAAACAGCGGCTGACAATAAAAAAGAAGTGGCAACCCAGCTTAAGGTGACAGCATCAGCCGAAAACTCTTTTCCTATGGATGGCAGTGCAATATTGGTTGCCGAGCCAATAAAAGGAGTAGCAAAAGAAGCGAAGGAGGCAACCATTAAGGTTGCTCGTTCTAAAAGCGGTTGATGCGAAGAATCCATCTGTTATGCTTTATTTTTTGTGTCGATAATGATGGTTACCGGGCCGTCGTTAATAAGGTTAATTTTCATATATGCTCCAAATTTTCCGGTCTGTACATCCTTACCTAAATCTACCCCTAATTGTTCAACAAATTTGTTGTAAATTGGGATAGAGACTTCTGGTTTTGCTGCTTGCTGATATGAAGGGCGATTTCCTTTCTTTGTTTTGGCATGTAGTGTAAACTGGCTGATAGCAAGAATTTCGCCATCAATATCTTTTATCGATAAATTCATCACTCCCTCTTTATCATCAAAAATACGTAAATGACAGATTTTATTGCTTAACCATTGAATATCTTCATCTGTATCGGCATCTTCAATACCTACTAATAATAATAAGCCATTTTGTATGGATGATTTTATCTGATTGTCGATAGATACCGAGGCTTCACGAACCCTTTGAATAACTGCTCTCATAAAATTAAGAATAAATTGATTTTCGACTATTTGACGAAAGTAAAAAAATAGAATGAAAATGGAAGGTCAATTTGTTGAATTTTTTGTAACATTATCTTCCTTTTTCTGGAAAATTTAAATACGCTAATTCATTGAACAATGATTTTAATTAAAAAAGCACTTTTTATTTCCGTTTTATTGATTGTTTTTCAAAGTCTCTGTGCCCAAATTCCTGAAGGATATTATGAAACTACCGAGGGCCTAACAGGTAATGAATTAAAAGAAGCTTTACATCATATTATTGATGATCATACAGAGCATTCTTATAATGATTTATGGTCACTATTAACGGAATCAGATGAAGATCCTAATAACAGCGGAAATTTTATTTTAATCTATACAGGTCGTTCTATTGCTAAATCTTCAGTTTATCCAGACTGGAACCGCGAACACGTTTGGGCAAAATCTCATGGCGATTTCGGGAATACTCCTCCTGCAGGATCAGATGCTCATCATATAAGGCCATCAGATGTTTCTGTTAATGGCGATAGAGGTAACAAGGATTTTGATAATGGAGGTACGCAGCATTCTGAAGCAACGGAATGTTATTACACATCAACCACCTGGGAGCCCCGCGACGCAGTAAAAGGAGATGTGGCCAGAATGATGTTTTATATGACAGTGCGTTACGAAGGAGATGTTTCTGGCGAACCCGATTTGGAACTGGTTGATTATATCACTTACTCTACCTCAAGTCCAATATTTGGTAAATTAAGCACTTTGTTGGAGTGGCATGATCAAGACCCTGTTGATGATTTTGAAAGAAACAGAAATGAAGTAATCTATTCATATCAAAATAACCGCAATCCATTTGTAGATCACCCTGAATATGTCGCACAAATTTGGGACGGAGAAGAAAATATACCACCATCCATAACAAGTGTTTTAATATCTCCAGTGAGTCCAACCTCCGCAGATGAAGTTGCTGTTTCTGCATCTATAACCGATGCGGATGGAACGGTAACTAATGTTGATTTACATTGGGGTTTAGCTTCTGGCAGTTTATCCAACATTGTCAGCATGACTAATACTTCGGGTGATACATATACTTCTGTTTCTGAAATTCCGTCTCAGGCAGATGGCACAACCGTTTATTATAAAATTGAAGCAGAAGATGATGCTGCAGCAATTAATACTTCTTCAACCCAAAGTTATACTGTATATGATGGAGGCGCAGTCAGCCTTCCTTTTGAAGAAGATTTTGAAACGGTAAACGAATATGAGCCCATAAATATTGGCGGGTGGCGTATATATAACGAAGCAGGGACAACATCATGGGAAGGAAGAGAATATAATGCCAATAAATATGCGCAGATGAGCGCATACAATACAGGAGAAGCGACGAATATTAGCTGGTTAATTACTCCCGAATTTGATTTGACTGATATTACATTAGCCCAATTTAGCTTTAAAAGTAAAGATGCTTACAACAATGGTGAGGTGTTAACGGTTCTTGTTTCGTATGATTATAACGGCTCAGGTGATCCGAATATGGCTGACTGGACCGAATTAAACCCGGAAATAGCCAATAATGCGCCATCCGACAATTATGCCAGCGAATTTGTTTTTTCTGGAGAGCTTGATATTAGTAGTTACATTGGACAAACCATTTATATTGCTTTTAAATATGTTGGTGGCGATGGTTCTGTTATAACCACCATGCAAGTTGATGATGTGCTGATAACAGCCGATACAACTTCGAACGCAGCACCGGAAATTTCTAATATTAACTACTCTCCTGAAAACCCGGAAAGTCAAGATAATGTTTATGTTTCAGCTGCCATTTCCGATCCTGATGGCTCTGTTAATTCGGCGACGATTAAATGGGGGAATTCTACTGAAGACTATACCAGCCAGGAAGAAATGAGCCTCGAAAACGAAAATGCCTATTTGGGAGTTATTCCTCCACAACCGGATCAAACATGGGTTTACTTTATTATTGAAGCAGAAGATAATGAGGAAGGAATCACCATATCGGAAGAAATGAGTTATCAGGTTGTTGATCCGGAAAACCAGGCGCCTGTTATTTCAGATGTTGTTTTAGATCCGGAAAATCCTACAGAAAATGACAATGTTGTTATCTCTGCCTCAGCAGTTGATACGGATGGTGCTATTGAATCTGTTATTTTGAAATGGAAAAAGAATGATGAAGCGTACAATGAAAAAAGCATGAACCTTTCGGGCGGGAAGTATTACGGACAGATATCAAAACAGGCTTCAGGAGTTACGATTAATTTTTCTATTATTGCTATTGATGATTTTGGAGCTGAATCAACTTATGAAGATTCTTATGAGGTCTCGGAAGCAAGCTCATTAGAAAATGTTAAACTCAGTCAAGTTAAGATTTTCCCAAATCCTGCTTCTTCCAGAATCAAGGTCGTTATTCCCGGATATACAGGGACATTAAATTTTAAGATATTTGATGCCATTGGCTCATTAGTCCTTAATGAAACCATATCATTTGATCAGGAAGATACCATCAAGCTGAAAGGTATCATTTCAGGAATCTATTTTATGAGAATAACAAACGAATCAGGAATTTCAATTACCCGAAGATTGTTGGTTAATTATTAATTTTACAACATAAATTTGGGATATTACAATTTATTGTTTATAATTCAAGAAATATTCATTAGATTTAAATTGATTGTTTAGTTAGAAGTGTATAATTGATTGTATAAATTATTTTTAAGATATATTAATTAAAAAAGTTAAGATATGCATATCATTGATTTATCCATTTTTATCTTGTATATGATTTTGATGTTGGGCGTAGGTTACTTCTTCCTTCGCCGGAATAAAAATACCGACGATTATTTTGTTGGCGGAAGGAGCATGGGTAGCTTACATGTAGGGCTTTCGGTAGTTGCTACCGATGTTGGTGGAGGATTCTCTATTGGTTTGGGAGGATTAGGTTTTGCCATGGGGCTTTCGGGATCGTGGATGTTATTTACGGGATTGATTGGTGCATGGATCAGTGCAGTACTTTTAATTCCCAAAGTGGCTCAACTGATGAAAAAAATGGATTTATATACTTTTCCTCAAATATTCGGCAATTTTTATGGTAAACATGTTGCTCTGGTTGCCGGCATTATATCAGCGATTGGATACATTGGTTTTACCAGTTCTCAATTACTGGCAGGAGCTAAATTGGCCTCGGCTTCATTTGTTGGGCTAGATATTAATATGGCTTTGATTATTATGGGTGCTATTGCAGTAATTTATACTGTTATGGGTGGATTAAAAGCGGTAATTTATACCGATACTATTCAGTGGATCATCCTTATGAGTGGTTTAATACTTATTGGTATTCCATTAGGATATTATGCCATTGGAGGATCTGAAGCATTAAGAGAAACAGTACGGCCAGAATTGTTAAAACTGACCAATGTTACCTGGCAACAACTGGTAAACTGGGGAGTTACCATTATTCCGATTTGGTTTGTAGGCATGACACTATACCAACGCATTTATTCAACCAAAGGAAAAAAACAGGCCCAAAAAGCATGGTTCATTGCAGGTGTATTTGAATGGCCTTTAATGGCTTTTATGGGTGTTACTTTAGGGTTATTTTCAAGAGTAGCGTTGGATCAGGGGATGTTTGCTGAACTAGGATACGCAACCTTTGAAAGTATCGATCCTGAAATGGGATTGCCTTTATTGCTTCGAACCATTTTACCTGTTGGTTTAATGGGATTAATGATGTCGGCTTATTTTTCGGCCATCATGTCTACAGCCGACAGTTGCCTTATGGCAGCATCGGGCAATGTGCTTACCGATATTTTAAGCAGGATTTTTCCCATAAAAGATGACCATAAGAGCCAGTTGCGATTGTCTCAAATCTTAACATTGGTAATAGGAGTTTTAGCCCTGTTTTTAGCCTTGAAAATGGAAAATGTGCTTGAACTGATGCTTTACTCGTATGCTTTTATGGTATCCGGGTTATTTATACCTCTGCTTGGGGCATTTTTTGGTAAAAGGAAAAATTCTTTGGCTGCCGTTTGGTCTATGATGGTTGGAGGTTCTACAACCCTAATTCTTACAGAAATAAATATTGAATTACCATTGGGCCTTGATCCGAATATTTTTGGAATCTCTGCTTCTTTAATTGTCTTTTTATTGTTAACGCAACTGTTCCCTAAGTATTCAACGTATACTAAACTTTAATTTTTAATAGAAAAAAAACTTTTCCAAAGTTCAAAACTTTGGAAAAGTATATAAAAAAATGGGGTGATTTATTCAAATAAATCGTTTGCCAGTTCAGTGTTAATTTCTATGGTATTAATATTTAATTCCATATTTTGAACTCCAGAGATTTTAATTTTAGTCGGGAATTTAACTCCGTTAAACGCTTGATAGTCTAAATAAGATTGTGTTTGTGTAAATTCGCCTTGCGGATTGCTAATGGTTTGTTTCGATTGAATTTTTAATCCGGTTTCAGCATCATAATAATCAAATGTTGTTTTTCCCGTAGGGAGAACAACTTTAACTTTAAATGCTTCCTTGTCTCTTATTGATTCAATTCCTACTAAAGATATTTTAACACCCAACTCATCATATTTTAGCTCAGCATTAAGGGTGGCATCAATCTTAAGATTTTCTAAATCTTCACCCGTAATTTCCTGTTGTCCCTGGAAGCTTTTCATCTTTCCTTTTTCGCCATCAAACTTTTGTTCCATAAAAACATTACCATTCATGTTCATTTTCATGGCATACTTGTTGGGTGCTTTTTGGTAAGTGGTTTGTTTAATTTCCATTCCATTCATTACAGTGCTGGCATTCATGGTAATATCGTTTATCGACTGTAACTTTTCTTTACCTCCAATCGCTTCAACATATTTATCGATAACTTTTTGAGCGGTAATACCTTCGGGTAATTTTTTTGTTGTTTTTTCTTTTAATTGATTACCGTAATCATCAAGAAGTAAAACTTCTCCATCAGCACTGTAGTCTTTTAATTCTTCCATAAGCTTTTCTTTATCACCAACGATTAAAATATAGCTGTGCTGTGGAAGAATATATTTTTTGGCCATTTTCTGCACCTGGTTCACCGAAACGGTATTAAGGTTTTTCAGGTAATTGGCATAGTAATCTTTCGGCAGGTTGTAGCGTTCAGTATTTAGGGCAAAACTGGCAATCGTTTGCGGACGCTCCAAAGAACGGGCAAAAGAACCGGTTCGCACATTTTTTACCAGATTCAGATGCTCTTCTGAAACTTTTTCGTCGCGCATGCGGCGCATCTCGATAAGGAATTGGTTAACCGCATCAGGAGTCACATCGGTACCTACTTCTGCACTGGCATTGAAATAACCCACCAACTCGTCGGTACTGATAGAGCTTCTGGCCCCATAAGTATATCCTTTGTCTTCGCGAAGGTTTTGCATCAAACGGCCGGAGAAAACGCCTCCACCTAAAATATCGTTGGTTAAACGAACAGGAATTACATCCTCGTGTGCGGGAGTAAGTTTCAGTGGATAAGTAACATTAATGACAGACTGCACGGCTCCATCCTGGTGTACCAGCACAACTTTGTTTTTTTCAGGTGCTTGGGGCACCTCGTATTCATGTGCAGGTACCTCGCCTTTTTCCCAGCTTGCAAAATATTTCTCTGCTTTTGCTTTGGCTTCTTTTAGGTTGATATCGCCTACAATTACCAGGTAAGAAGTATTCGGTTTATAGTATGTGTTATAATAATTTACACAATGATCACGCGTAATATTTTCCACTTTTTCTTCCGTTTGGATTTCTCCGTAAGGATGGTTATCACCATAGCGAATACGTTGGGCTACTCTTGATGCAATAGCTGAGGGCCGGGTTTTTGAAGCTGCCAGCCCTGATATGGTCTGTTTTTTACTTTTTTCTAACTCTTCTTCCGGGAAGATCGGGTTCAGCAACACATCCGACATTAGCTCCAGCAACTTATCGCTGTGTTTTGTAAGTGATGATGCATAAATTCCATTGCCATAAGTAGACAGGTTTCCACCAATGAAATCAATTTGCTCATCGATTTCCTGCTTGCTTTTATTTTTGGTTCCGGAGCGCAACAGGTTTCCGGCCATGTTTACGTAGCCTACGGCATCTTTTTCCATTACGGGGTCCACATCTACGCGGAGTTGATAAGAAACACGAGGGATTTTATGGTTTTCAACCACAATAACTTTTAGTCCGTTATCGAGCGTAAATGACTGATGTTCACCAATGGTTATTTCCGGCGCGGGTCCGGCTTCAGGGCGAACACTGCGATCGAA
>CAZSIC010000085.1:0-15252 GCA_964606845.1 uncultured Bacteroidales bacterium | reverse complement strand
CATAATGGGCTGTACAAATTCGATGTCATCACCTCCAAATGTTCCATATCGTAAATGCCCAAAATATAATTCAGCTGCCGAAGGCAAATTTTCTTTTGCCCAAACAGGGTCTTTTAATAAATCCAGATTTCTTTCTTCAATAATTTCATGGTGGCTGTTAACTTCTGAAAATACTTCTTTTATGGGAGAGCTGCCATTGGAACGGAAACGATGTATATATTTTTTACCGGGAGCCAGATCAAATTTTAATGTTGCCAGGCCCGCACCATCTTGTCCACGGTTATGTTGCTTTTCCATCAATAAATACAACTTTTGTAAGCCGTACATCCAGGAGCCATATTTTGACTGATAATATTCGAGTGGTTTTAATAACCGGATAAGTGCAATGCCGCATTCGTGTTTAATCTGGTCGCTCATTTTTACGTTTCTTATTTATCATTTTTATTACTTCATTAGTAATATTGCTCGAAGTTAAACCATATTTTTGCATTAATTCTTCAGGCTTCCCTGATTCACCAAATTGATCATTTATTCCAATCATTTTTACTTTAACAGGATTTGATTTTACCAACACTTCGGCAACGGCACTTCCTAATCCTCCATAAATCTGGTGTTCTTCGGCCGTTACGATGAATCCTGTTTCGTTAGCTGCTTTAATAATTATTTCTTCATCAATGGGTTTAATAGTATGTATATTAATAACACGGGCATTGATATTTTGTTTTTCAAGTTGGTACGCAGCTTGTAAAGCTTCCCATACCAGATGCCCGGTTGCTATGATTGTAATATCCTGCCCGTCTTTTAACAACTGTCCTTTGCCTACCTCAAAAGTTAAATCTTCGGTGGTAAAATCCGGAACAGCTTCTCTGCCAAACCGAATATATGCAGGTCCATCGACCTGTTCAACAGAAGCAATAGTTGCCAGCCTGGTTTGTGTGGCATCACAGGGTGAAAGTACTGTCATATTGGGCAGTACCCGCATGATGGCAATATCTTCAAGTGCCTGATGTGTTGCCCCATCCGGCCCTACTGATATTCCTGCATGTGCGCCACCAATTTTTACCGGAAGGTTATTATAGCAAACCGAAATTCTGATCTGATCGGTTGTTCTTAAAGCTGAAAAAACGCCGTAGGTTGTCGCAAAAGGAATTTTACCACTCAGGGCAAGGCCTGCAGCTACACCCATAATATTTTGCTCAGCTATGCCAAATGAAAAAAAACGGTCAGGAAATGTTTCTTTAAAAAAGTTAACACTTACCGAGGAGGTAATGTCTGCACCTAAAGCAACAATATTTGGATATTTTTCACCTAATAATTTTAAACCTTCTCCATATCCGAAACGTGTGGGCTTTAACTGCTTTAATGTAAACATTGGCTTGTATTTTATAAATTTTGTTCCAGTTCTTTTATAAATGCATCAACCTGTTCGGGTTTTGGTGGTTTTCCATGCCAGCCATAATCATCTTCAATACTTTTTACTCCTTTTCCCATGTTGGTTTTGGCAATAATAACCACAGGTCCTTCTTTCCAGGTAATTGCTTTTTTATAAGCAGAAATAATATCTTCATGATCATGTCCATTACATGATATAGATTGCCAACCGAACGAATTAAATTTTTCTTTGAGTGGTTCTATTTCCATTACGTCCGAATTTTTTCCGTCTATCTGCACATAATTTCTATCTACCAAAGCCACCAGATTATTCAATTTATGATGGGAAGCACTCATGGCTGCTTCCCAAATAGCGCCTTCCTGTAATTCTCCATCGCCGTGGATCGAAAAAACATTCCAGGTTTTTTTATCCATTTTTCCAGCCAAAGCTAATCCAACAGCTACAGATAGTCCCTGTCCTAATGATCCTGCTGATAATTCAATTCCTGGTAATCCGTGTTCTTTACCCGGATGACCCTGTAAACGCGATCCTAATTTACGTAACGTCATTAATTCAGTCCGCTCAAAATAACCGCTATGAGCAAGTGCAGCATAAAATACAGGTGCAACATGCCCAATAGACAAAATGAGCCGGTCACGATTTTCCCACTCAGGTTTTTCAGGTTTATGATTTAAAATATTAAAGTATAAACAGGTAAAAATATCAGCCAGTCCCAATGAGCCACCCAGATGTCCTGAACCGGCTTCGGCCAAACTTCGAATAACATCTTTGCGTATCTCTAAAGAAATTTTACTTAACTGCTGAATATCATTAATTACGGGCATAAAAAAATATTTTATTCTTCAAGAGAAGGATAATTTATTTCATCAGGAACAATAAAAGATGCAGGAAAGTATTGTTTTATACGCTTAAACTCTTTCATGGCATCAATTTTTGTTCTGAAATCGCCAACATATACCTTAAAATATGGGTTATCATACTCTCTGTAAACAGGGATTTCTGGAAACTTGTCGAAAAAATCAGCCTTTACTTTCTGCGAATTTTCACGGGCATCGCTTCCAATATCATTAAATATTCTTATTCGATATCCCGGCACAACGGCTTTACGTTTATTTTGCTCAATATGATTATATATAAGGTTATTAATTCTAAAATCCTGAAAAATGTTTACTTCACCGGCACCTTTTTCATTGTTTTGAATGGTGTTAAAAATATCATTATTATCTATTCCAATTTGACTATATGTATTTTGTATGAACAAAAGCAACAGCAATGTGGATAAAAATATTTTTAGGATTTTCATAAAGCAAAAGGTTTTATGCAGCAAAATTAATCAATTTTATTACAAGTTTATCATATGTTTTTCATCAACATCAATTGTTTTTATGTATAAAAACGAGCGTGCTTTAACTTTACCGGTAATCTGCATTTCAAAATTTTTCATGTTCCTTAATCTATACAAAGATAGTGCTCCGGACAAAAAATTGGAAAGCTCCAACTGCACCGGAAAAATTTGAATAATATCAGATTTGGAAGGAATAATGATATTATCAGAGTTAGTCATTTTCCCAAGATGTTTACCATTAACTGAGATATCAAAATCCATTTCAACGATTTTAATTTTGAAAATACCTGGATTTTTAATCGGAACTTCCAATTCAAGTTTTACACGATTATTTTCAATACTTTTAAATCGGACATCCTTTATATCACCAATTTGGATATCTTTAACCGAAGAGCATCCTGAAATTAAAACGATTAAAAAAAGGATGCTTAAAATTTGTTTGATTGGTTTGTTCATTCGAACATATTTTAGTTAAACAATTGTTCTTCTGCGATTTAAAACTTTAAATTTCAATAATTTTTTTTGTTGCCGGTATCTCCCGCTTAAGCCTCCCACAAATCCATCCGGCGAACCTTCATGCAATAGCTTTCTAACAAGTATTTTTTTATTCATGTCTTTTTGAGCTTGTGCCAGTTTAATTTTTTATCCTTAATAATGAAGGTTTCACGAGAATATATTTTGGTTAAACTACTGAATATTTGAATGTTATATTTTTCTATTTGTCTTTAATGGTATTTGTTGCCTCACAAGATTGTTTATTTTTTTATTGTTGCCAGCCTTTGGCTTTTTCTACGGCCTTTTTCCAGCCATTATATAATTTATTTCTTTCGTCTTCATCCATAAACGGATGAAATACCTTTTCTATTTTTCTTTTATTAATAATTTCTTCCATCGTCCATAATTTTGAAGCCAATCCAGCCAGCAAGGCTACTCCCAAAGCTGTTGTCTCAACATTTTCAGGGCGTATAACTTCTACATCAAGGATATTAGCCTGAAATTGCATTAAAAAATTATTTACGGAAGCACCACCATCTACATTAAGGGTTTTTAATTCAATGCCCGAATCTTTTTCCATTGCTTTTAAAACATCCATGGTTTGATAAGCCAACGATTCCAATGTAGATCGAATAATATGCTTATCGGTTACTCCCTGCGTTAGTCCTAAAATAGCACCACGGGCATACATGTCCCAATATGGAGCTCCCAGCCCGGTAAACGCCGGAACAACATACACTTCTTTTGTATCTTCAACTTCGCTGGCAATTTTTTCTGTTTCATCGGCGGTTTGAATTAAATTTAAAGCATCGCGTAGCCACTTAATTGCTGCTCCGGCAATAAATACGCTACCCTCCAAAGCATAAATAATTTTATTATTGATACCCCAGGCAATGGTTGTTACAAGACCTGAGTGTGATTCTACCATTCGCTCGCCAGTATTGATCAACATAAAACAGCCTGTTCCATAAGTATTTTTTGCAGTTCCTTTGCTCAGGCATGTTTGCCCAAAAAGTGCCGCCTGCTGGTCGCCTGCAATTCCCGAAATGGCAATTTCAGAGCCAAAAATATCCGGTTCAGTTACACCATATATCTCGGAAGAGCCTTTTACCTCAGGTAAAATACTTTCCGGAATTTCAAAAAGATCAAGCAGTTTTTGATCCCATCTAAGTTCCTGGATATTAAAAAGCATTGTTCGCGAAGCGTTTGAAAAGTCGGTAATATGCAATTTCCCACCGGTTAGCTTCCAAACCAACCATGTGTCGATGGTTCCGGCCAAAATTTCTCCTTTTTTAGCCTTTTCTTTTATTCCTGGAACATTCTGGAGTATCCACTGTATTTTTGTAGCCGAAAAATAGGAATCAACAATTAATCCGGTATTTTTTTTAATATATTCGCTCCACCCTTGCGAAGAAATTTTTTTACAAAAATCTGCCGTTCGTTTATCCTGCCAAACAATAGCATTGTAAACCGGCTGTCCGGTTTTTTTGTCCCATAAAACAACTGTCTCACGCTGGTTAGCAATACCTATAGCTGCAATCTCTTCAGGTTTAATTTTTGACTTTTCAAGGAGTTCTTTTGCCGTTTTAAGTTGTGATTGCCATATTTCTTCCGGATCATGTTCAACCCATCCTGCTTGTGGATAAAATTGTGTAAACTCTTCCTGCTGAATGGCAAAAATTTCAGCATTTTTATCAAAAACCAGTGATCGTGAACTGGATGTTCCCTGGTCTAATGAAAGAATGTATTTCTTTTCCATAAACGAAATCTTTTAGGAACGATAAAAGTACAATATTCTGCTAAGTAATCAATTGTATTAATTAATGTAATGAAACAAATTTTTTAACAAAAATTAGGACTCTAAGGTATTGTTAAAATAAGCAGCATTTTTATTGTTTATAATCGAATTTTATAATATTTATTGTGTTTTATTGATTATAATCTAATTTTTATTGTATATTTGAAAATATTTGATTATAATCTACAATATATTATGACAGAAATACTACTAAAATTATCGTCAATAAACTATTGGGAAAAAGAACCCGGTTTCAAGTATGGATATTTCCGCGAAAAATATAATACAGAACTTTTAAAATTTATTGGCAACCAATTAATCAAAGTTATTGTAGGACAAAGACGTAGTGGGAAAAGTTATATTGTCAGGCAGTTAATACAAACACTTATTAAAAAAAACAATATTAGTCCTAAAAACATTTTTTATCTTAACAAGGAAATGTTTGAATTTGAAACTATTAGGAATGCAAATGATTTAGCAAAGATAATAGAACTGTATCATGAGAACTATCAACCGAAAGGAAAGGTCTATATAATCATTGATGAAATACAAAATATAGAAAATTGGGAAAAAGTAATAGTTTCTTTAGCACAAAACCCGATAAAAGAATATGAAATTTTTATTACGGGGTCAAATTCAAAACTACTATCTGGAGAGTTAGCAACATTCCTTTCCGGGCGGTATGTGATCACCGAAGTTTTACCCTTTTCGTATAGAGAATATTTGGATTTCAGGAAGCTTGAAAATACAAAGAATAATTTTGTTCAATATATAAAGACAAGTGGATTACCAGAAGTTTACAATTTAAATAACGATGAAATTAAACTGCATTACTTTCAATCATTAAAGAATACGATCTTATTGAAAGACATTATGTACAGATACAAAATAAGAGATTATGTTTTACTTGAAGATATTTTTTTGTTCTTGCTGCATAATGTAGGAAATATGACATCCATACCATCCATAATAAAATATTTTAAAAGCAGAAACAGAAAAGCAGATTACACTACTATTTCACAATATATTTTATATATGCAGGAAGCGTTTATTATTCATGAATCGCCACGTTTAGCTTTAAAAACAAAAGAACTTTTATCGGGTGAAAGAAAATATTACGTTAATGATATGGGATTTAGGAATTATTTATATCCCGGTTTAATTAACGATATAGGAGCTATTCTTGAAAATGTTGTGTATTTACATCTTAAGATGGCTGGGTTTGATATTAAAACAGGTTATGATAATAATAATGAAGTAGATTTTGTAGCTATAAAACACTCAGAAAAGAAATATATACAAGTTGCTTATTTAATGCCTACGAAAGAAACATCTCAAAGTGAATTTAGTGTTTTGGAAAAAATTAAAGATAATTTGCCTAAATACGTTGTTACGATGGATGATATTGTTCAACATAGTGAAACTGGAATATTCCATGAACAAATTTGGGATTTTATCTTTAATTTGTGATAAATTATATAATAATCAATAAAATAAACGGCCAAATCAAAATGTTGAAATGGCCGCATATTTTTATCAATTTTTTCATTTATTCCATTGCCTGTGCTATTTCATCAGTTAGTTCAAGGTTATGATAAACATTTTGCACATCATCATCATCCTCGAAAGCATCAATCATTTTCATAACCCTAAGAGCCGCATTAACATCAAGGGCTTTAGTATCATTTGGAATACGTTGTAATCCTGCATTTTCTATTTCAACGCCTAATTCATCGAGTTTTTTCTGCACATTGCCAAAATCTTCTTTGGCTGTAGTAATTGTAATTACTTCTTCTTCAATTTCAATATCCTCGGCACCGGCATCAATAATTTCCAGCTCAAAGTCATCTATATTAATCTGATCATTTTTTAAAACCGTAAATACTCCTTTTGTTTCAAAAAGAAAAGATAACGAACCGTTTTTCCCCAGGCTGCCACCATATTTAGTAAAAATAGCCCTTACACTACTAACCGTTCTGTTTCTGTTATCTGATAGACAGTCGACATAAACAGCTATTCCGTTAGGTGCATATCCTTCAAAAGTAATTTCTTCAAAATTATCACCTTCTTTATCGGCCTTACTAATTGCTCTTTCCACATTGTCTTTAGGCATATTTACACCTTTGGCATTATTGATAGCCAAACGTAACCTCGGATTTGATTCCGGATCAGAGCCACCTTCTTTTACAGCAACAGAAATTTCTTTTACAATTTTAGAAAACATTTTAGAGCGCTTGGCATCAGCTGCACCCTTTTTTCTTTTAATAGTTGACCATTTACTATGACCTGACATATAATTATTATTAAATGTTAATATTCTTTTGAAAATGGATTTGTAAAAATACTAAAAATAAAAAAGCCTGTAAAAGGATATGTTAAAATTATTTATCGATGTGTTTATTATGTAATAAACAATTAAGATATCCTGTTAAAGAATATTTTTTTAAGTAACATTTAGCGCTTATTTTTTAATAAATTTGTAAAAAATAAATGCACTAATATGGCAGATCAAAATAATATCGACCAGAAAGGAATATCGCCAAAACTATATATTGAAACATATGGTTGCCAGATGAATATTGCCGACAGCGAAGTAGTAGTTTCGGTACTACAAGATAAAGGATATGCTATTACTGATGACATACACAATGCTGATATTATTTTGGTAAACACCTGTTCGATAAGAGAAAATGCTGAACAAAGGGTTTGGGGCCGACTAGACGTTTTTAAACAAATAAAGAAAAAAAAGCCTGATGTTACAGTAGGAGTTATTGGATGTATGGCAGAACGGTTAAAAGAAAAATTAATCGAAGAAGAAAAAACAGTTGACCTGGTTGTAGGCCCTGATGCATACAGGGAATTGCCTAATTTACTTGAAATAGCAGAATCGGGACAAAAAGCCGTTAATGTCATTTTGTCGAAAGAAGAGACATATGCCGATATAAGCCCGATACGATTGGATAAAAACCGTATTTCGGCGTTTATTTCCATTATGCGCGGTTGCAACAATATGTGTTCCTATTGCATTGTGCCTTATGTACGTGGGGCAGAGCGTAGCCGAAATCCGGCATCTGTTTTGAACGAAGCCAGGGAGCTATTCGACAAAGGATATAAAGAAATTACATTAATTGGGCAAAATGTTGATTCGTATCATTGGGAAAAAGGACATCACGAAAAATCGGTAAATTTTGCCCAGCTGTTAGAATCAGTTGCCAAAATAAGCCCTGATTTACGTATTCGGTTTTCTACTTCGCATCCAAAAGATATGTCGGATGATGTACTTTATGTTATGGCTATGTACAATAATATTTGTAACCACATTCATTTACCGGCACAATCGGGAAGTACACGAATATTAGAAAAAATGAACCGGGGATATACACGAGAATGGTATTTGGACAGAATCAAAGCCATTAAAAAAATCTTACCTGACTGTGCAATTTCTACAGATCTAATGACCGGATTTCCGGGAGAAACAGAGGAAGACCACCAGGATACTTTAAGGTTAATGCGCGAAGTAAATTATGATTTTGCTTATATGTTTAAGTATTCTGAACGCCCAAACACATATGCAGCAAGACATTTAAAAGACGACGTTAAAGAAACAGATAAATCAAACCGCTTAACTGAAATTATTGATTTGCAAAATGAACTTTCCGAGAAAAGTAAAAAAAATGATTTAGGGAAAGTTTTTGAAGTGTTAATCGAGGGTATTTCCAAAAAATCAAAAGATCATTTTTTTGGACGTAACTCACAAAATAAAGTAGTGGTTTTTCCAAGATTAAATTTTCAAATTGGCAATTATGTTGATGTTGAAATTATAGATTGTACTTCGGCAACCTTAATTGGAGAAATTGCCACCAAACATTAAATAAAGCATTTATTAAATAGAAAACGGGGTGATGATTACCCCGTTTTTTATGCTATTTCGAAAATATGATCAAGCTCTACCAGTGTAATTAACTCCTTTATTTCGTCAGAAACATTCATAAACCTAAACGTTGAGTTATTGATTCTCGAAGTTCGGTAAATCTTTAATAAAGTTTCAAACCCAGCACTATCAATAAAATTAATTCCCGAAAAATTCATTATTAAATTAGTTCCCGAATTGTTAATAATAGGAATAACTTTTTGCTCAATTTCAGGAGCATTTAAAATATTTAATCTTGAAACATTATAAAATGATACAATGTATTTGTTTTCGAGATGATCGACTTTTAACATAGCCAATTAGATTATAAAATTTTATGATGCGAATGTAATACAGTAATAATAAAAAGCGTGTTAATCAAAAGTTAAGTTATCAACAATTTTGGTTGAAATTATTCACTGCTATAAGTATCAACAAAGTTTTTTTATAAAAACAATAAAAAAAAAATGTTTGAACTTCTTTAGAATGATTTTGTTATAAAAATCCAAAAGATTGGATAGGGTATTTTAACCTAAAGTCATCTTATAGTTAGAATGCCAATAAACAAATTAAAGTAAAACCAAAATTTATAAAGCTATGAAAACAATGATGAAAATGACGATGGGTTTAATAGTGTCAGCTTTGATGATAACATCAATCAATGCTCAACCAAAATCAGAAATCCCCACCGAAAAAGACAACAAAATGAATTGGGCAGATGCCGACACTTTGTACACTTACCAGTATCACGAAGCGTCAGACTCCTGGGTTTATTTCGAAAGAGAGATCAGACGATTCAATGATAAAGATCAACCTACTGAAAACTTTGTACAGTCGTATAATATTGAAAACAAAAGCTGGACAAATAATTTACGCCAAAATTACACTTATGACGAAAGAGGTAATGAAATTGAAGTGATTACTCAACGTTGGGATGAAAATTTTAATGATTGGGTAAATGCCAGATTAAAAACCCTTAATTACAAAGGCAAAAAAAGAGAAGAAATTTTATTCCAGGAATGGAAGCGACCTACAAATGAGTGGTTCAATATCATGAAGTATTTAATCACCTATAATAATAAAGGTGAAGAATATTCGGTAACCGTTAACTTGTTTAATGGAGCTACCAAGCAGTGGGATAATTACAAACGATTCTTAATGGATTTCGAAAATCAGTTTGCACCTCCAACAAGTGTTATTGTTGAAAACTGGAATTCACGTAATGGTAATTGGGAAACTGAAGGTAAATATATGATGCGATATAATGGACGCGGAATGAAGACCGAAGAAATCCGATTAACATACAACAACAGCCTGCGTACTTTTATCGAAGGAATGAAATTTAATATGAGTTATGATAGAAAAGGCAATATGACAGAATATGTTGAGAAAAAATACGACCTTGCTGGCAAATCATGGATAAACTCTAATAAATATACCGCTTCGTACAACGAAAAACAATATATGACAGAAAAAACTGAATACAGTTGGGATAAAAGTAACAACGAGTGGGTAGAAGTAAATAAATTCAAATTTTCAACAGAAAAAGAAATTTAAAAATATTATCCATTAAATGAAGAAAGGTGCTCTGAACTGGGCACCTTTTTTTATAAAGACAGGCTATAACCTGCTTTGTTTTTATTTTTTAACGATTTTAAGAGACAGCTCATCAAGTTGCTTTGAATCAACCACCGATGGTGAATCGATCATCACATCGCGTCCGGCATTGTTTTTAGGGAATGCAATAAAATCGCGAATCGATTCAGAGCCGCCAAAAACAGAACACCAGCGGTCGAACCCAAAAGCAATACCACCATGTGGCGGAGCGCCATATTTAAAGGCATCTAAAAGAAATCCAAATTTTTCTTCCGCTTCTTCTTTCGAAATACCAAGGGCAGTAAACATTTTTCTTTGCAATTCGCCATCAAAAATACGGATTGAACCGCCTCCTATTTCAACCCCATTGATTACAAAATCGTAAGCATTGGCTCTCATTTTTCCGGGGTCCGATTCAAAGAGTTTAATATCTTCGGCCTTAGGTGAAGTAAAAGGATGGTGCATGGCAAAATAGCGTTGTTCTTCTTCGTCCCATTCCAGCAAAGGAAAATCAACCACCCAACAAGGTGCAAATTGATCTTTATCTCGCAAACCTAATCTTTCGCCCATTTCCAAACGCAAAACATTTAAGGCATATAAAGTATCCCTTTTATTTCCGGCAAGAACAAGTAGTAAATCACCCGGATTGGCACACATATGTTCTGCCCATGCTTTTAAGTCTTCCTGCGAATAAAATTTATCTACAGATGATTTAAATGATCCATCAGGATTACATTTCACATATACCAATCCTTTGGCACCCACTTGCGGTTTTTGAACAAAAGCTGTAAGCTCATCGAGTTGTTTTCTTGAATATTCGCCACATCCTTTGGCTTTTATTGCGCCAATATATTCTACGCTATCAAAAACTTTAAATCCTTTTCCTTTAACCAATTCAGAAATTTCTGATATTTTCATGTCGAAACGTAAATCGGGTTTATCGGTACCATAATATTTCATGGCATCGTCGAAGGAAATACGCGGATACGGCTCATTAAAATTTATTCCTTTAATTTCATAAAAAAGATGATTGGCCAATCCTTCAAAAGTTTTTAAAACATCTTCCTGATCGACAAAAGACATTTCGCAATCTATCTGGGTAAATTCCGGCTGCCGGTCGGCACGCAAATCTTCGTCACGAAAACATTTTACGATTTGAAAATACCGGTCGAACCCTGAAATCATTAACAACTGTTTAAAGGTTTGTGGCGATTGAGGCAAAGCATAAAACTCTCCAGGATTCATTCTTGAAGGAACAATAAAGTCCCTGGCTCCTTCCGGAGTAGATTTAATTAAATAAGGCGTTTCAATCTCCATAAAATTAACACTGTCGAGGTATTTTCTGATCTCCTGCCCCATTTTATGCCTTAATTCAAGATTTTTGCGAACAGGTTCTCTTCGTAAATCCAGGTAGCGGAATTTCATTCTTAATTCATCACCACCGTCAGTTTCTTCTTCAATAGTAAATGGAGGGATCTCCGATTTATTTAAAATATCGAGCTTATTAACCAAAATTTCTATCTCACCGGTAGGCATTTTAGGGTTTTTACTACTTCTCTCCACCACCTTGCCTTCAATCTTTATAACAAATTCACGTCCTAAAGACCTGGCTTTAGTTTTTAATTCATCAGTAGTATGATCGTCAAAAACAAGTTGAGTTAAACCATAACGATCGCGCAAAGTAATAAAAGTCATCCCACCCAAATTTCGGATGGCCTGAATCCATCCACTTAAAGTAACCTCCTGTTCTACATTGTTTAATCTTAATTCACCACAAGTATGAGTCCTGTACATAGTAAAAATTTTTTCCTGTTGTTAATTATTTCAAAATGCGAAAATAGGATTTTATTTTCTTTTTAAAAACCAGGTTTTTATAAACATTTCATAATTAGACAAATATAGTTTTATAAATTTTTGATATTAATCTTTTAAAGTAAAAATTAGTCTATACTAATAAATATGATTTATTTTTGAGATTTAAAATCCTTTAAAAAATGGATTTATTTTCCGATGAATATTTTATGAAAGAGGCTCTAAAGGAGGGCTATAAGGCATTGGATAAAGATGAAGTACCTGTTGGTGCTGTAATTGTTTCCGGTAATCAGGTTATAGCACGGGCTCATAATTTAACTGAAACATTAAATGATGTTACAGCGCATGCCGAAATGCAGGCATTTACAGCAGCAGCTAATTATTTAGGGGGAAAATATTTAACTGATTGCACATTGTATGTAACACTTGAGCCTTGTTTAATGTGTATTGGAGCGTCGGCCTGGGCACAAATCTCTAAAATTGTTTACGGTGCATCGGATCAAAAAAAAGGGTTTACCCGTTTTGATTCAAAACTGATTCATCCAAAAACAAAAATTGTTTCTGGCATTTTAGAAAATGAGTGTAGCACCCTTATAAAAGGATTTTTCAAAAACAAAAGGTAAAAAGAGTGATGTAAATCACCAATTTATAAAGATGAATATCACCAAACATATATTGTTAATTTCATTAAATCAAACCAATTTTGTATCGAATTTATTTTAAAAATTAGTTATCATGAAAAGATTATTATTATCTGTATTTATTATTCTGTTTATTATAAAAATTAATTATGGGCAGGTTCAGTTAGAGAAAGCACAAGCGGTATTTTCCTATAATTTTACCAAATTTTTTGACTGGCCACAATCAGAAAAACAAGGTGATTTTGTGATGGGAGTTCTTGGAAACAGAAGTTTTTCAGATGAATTAAAGAAAGTCACAGCTGGCAAAAAGAACGTAACACAACCCATTGTTGTGAAATATTTCAGAAATATTAATGAAGTAGAAAAATGTCATGTGATTTTTGTTGATGCCTTAAAATCCAATGATATTACAAATGTACATTCAAAAACAGGGGTTCATTGCCTTCTTATTACCAACAGTAGTTCGGGAATAGATAAAGGAGCGGCAATCCAGTTTGTAACAGAAGGAGACCGGTTAAAATATGACTTTAAAAGCGAAAACGCCTTAAAACATGGTTTGAAGTTCCACTCTAAAGTAAAGGAGATGGCACGTAACAATTACTGACAGAATTAAAAGAATGAAATTAACAATAGGAAAAAAATTAATTATTGGGTTTGGTGTTAGTTTATTGGCTTTAATAGTAAATGCAGTAGTTCATTTAATCCGTAGGTACAAAACAGCAGGTTAAAAAATCAAATCTTTGAAACATATCACCCCTCGACAAACCATTTAATCCAACTCAGATAATTACTGATTATCAATCGGGTTTATTTAGTGATGCGGTTAGCAAGATGCAGCAATCATTTCAGAGTTTTCCAACATGTATCGATAATTAATTCTGCAGTCATCCGCTGACTTTAAGTTCAAAAGTGATTCCGGTATTGTTTTATTTTCAACGGTTACTTAAAAATAATGTATGGTTATTTGTAAAATAGGGGTGATTTAGATAGCCAGTGGCAATGAAACGAACGGGTTAACCCGTTCGTTGAGTAGAAACCCGTTCGTTAAGTGGAAAACAAATTTGTTGCCAACACGCTTTGCAACCTGACGGCTGCATTTGTGTTTTAGTTTAAATTTTTAATTAACAATTTGTCTATAATTATTTTAACAGTAAATTAGTTGTAAATTTTAAATTTACAGAAGTGGAGAATGGAATACTTATCATATTAATTATTGGATTAGTATATCTTATTAAATTAGGTTTAAAGTCAATCGTTAGGAATATTAAGCGAAGACTAAAGGGAGCTTATGGCGAGCGAATCGTTAAATCAAGATTAAAACGACTTAGTAGCAGAAATTATAAAATCTTAAACAATGTCATAATTCAAAAAAGTAATTATAGTAGTCAAATCGATCATATTATTGTTTCGAATTATGGAATATTTGTTGTAGAAACAAAAAACTTTAAAGGTTGGATTTTTGGTCATGAAAAATCAGAATATTGGACTCATATTTTATTTAAAAAGAAGTACAAATTTAGAAATCCGGTAAAACAAGTTTGGGGACATATAAATTCCTTAAAAAGAATTTTAGATAATGCTTCATTAATTCCATTTTACCCAATTGTGGTTTTTACAGGATCAGGAAAATTAAAAAAAATCACATCAAATATTCAGGTTATTAATATCAATAAATTATTAAGATTCATAAAAAGAAATAGTAAGGAAGAAGTTCTTACAAATGATGAAGTTTTGGAAATTGTCAATACAATTAGCTCTTCAAATGCGATAAATTATCGACACTCAAAAAAAGATCATATTGCAAAAGCTAAGGCAAATAAATCACGTAGCAATACTCCTAGTATTTGTCCAAGTTGTGGTGGCAGATTGACAATAAAAAATGGTAAGTTTGGTTCATTTTATGGATGTAGTAATTATCCTAGGTGTAATTTTACCCAACACATCTAATCATTTAAGCGGATCAACTGCCAAACAGCTTCAACTTACTTATTTTGCTTTTCGAAGTTATTTTCTTCTAGCGCGAAAATCCTGTCCGAGCCTTTAATGGACTTTAATTAGATATGTAAGTAAATAATTCCCCAAAATTCATTAATTTAGAGCTCCTGTAAAAAGAAAATAATATGAGTCTGTTTCAAACATCCGTAGTAAAAAAATACCTAAACGAACTAAACCCTGAACGAATTGATAAAAAGTATACCGAATTTCAAACTTATTTCGGTAATCCGGAAATACAGCAAAATATTCGCGAATCAAAAGAAGAAG
>CAZSIC010000084.1:0-15636 GCA_964606845.1 uncultured Bacteroidales bacterium | reverse complement strand
ATTCAAGCGATTTTGATCATTGTTGCTTAATTTTTTGTATTTATGGTTACTAATAAAAAACAAACTGTTTTTTGGATTATAATTAGGCAATGTACATCCGGGAGGTAATATAATTTCTTCGTTCTTTTCAATATCAAGAATTTTTTCGTTTAATTCTTTGGTAATATAGGTTGTGTTCTTTAAGGAATGTTGATAAGATTCGTGATGAATGTATGTAATCATTTTTTGATCAATCCACCCTTCATATTGGTCATAAGAAAGTTTAATGTAGCACCACTTGCTTTGCTCTTCAAGTATTTTATAGGTTTCTCCAAATAAAATTTGTGTTACCATTTCCGACTTTTCCGATGGTTCTAAACGAACCGGGACAATGCTTATTTCACTTATTCCGTATTTACTCATAATATCAGTTTAACTTTATAAAAATACAAATAACTTAATAAATCTGAGTATCACAAATCAAATAATGATTAATAATAATGTAAAACATTTTTTATAACTAACTGTTGTTATATCTTACACTATAAATAATATGTAAATTATTCCGGTTAAATTTTTACATTTGTACTAATGTATTTTAACAATTATCTGTATAACAATGAAACAATTATTTGATTTTTTTAAAGAGCATTATAAGATTACTTTCAGGATATTTTTATTTCTGCTAACCATAGCTATTATTGTATATATTTTCCCTCGGGAAGGTAAATTCCGATACGAATTTCAAAAAGGCCGTCCATGGATGCATACAACATTAATTGCACCATTTGACTTTCCTGTATATAAAAGCGATAAACAATTACAAGAGGAGAGAGACAGCATTTTAAATAATTATAATCCTTACTTTTCTTACGATAGCAGTGTGTTAAATGTGCAAAGCGAAAAATTTACCATTGCTTTTAACAGCAAGATGGAAGAATTTTTAAAATCTGATGCATTAAAAAATCAATCAAATTATCAAAAGAAAATATTTACAGATAATGCAAATCAATTTAAACACTTTGCCATTGAGGTGCTAAACCAAATATACTGGACAGGCATTATAGAATCGAGTGAAGTTACTGAAGGGTTAACCAAAGATGATGAGATAATTATTCTGAAAAATAAGCTGGCAGACACCTATGAATACGACGAGGTTTATACCGAAAAAAAAGCTTATGAAGGAGTAATTGACGGGGTGAATCAGTATTTAGAGACCCATAAAGAAAAGTTACGCTATCCTGATTTTTATAAAAGCATTAACGTGTATGAATATATCGAGCCCAATATTTTTTACGATCAGAAAACATCGGAAAATGTAAGGACCGAACTGCTGGCAAATATTTCGAAAACCAGAGGTTTGGTTCAGGCCGGTGAAAAAATTATTTCGCAGGGCGAAATTATCGATAATAAACTTTTTAGGATTTTGGAATCCTTAAAACACGATTCGGAAAACCGGTTAGGCTCGGGGTATTTTTATCAAATCATCTTAATTGGGCAATTTATTTTTGTATTTGCATGTATAGCTGTATTATTTCTGTTTTTATGGAATTTTAGAAGCGAAATATTGCAAAATACCCTAAAAACAATTTTTATATTAATGCTGGTATTGATTATAGTGCTTGTTTCGCGTTTTACTACACAGGTTCTTTACATCATCCCTTTTGCTTTAGTACCAATTATTATAAAGACTTTTTACGATGCCCGGCTTGCATTATTTATCCATATAATTACCGTTTTAATTGTAGGATTTTTTGCACCCAATGGATTTGAGTTTATCTTTTTAAATTTTATTGCGGGTATTGTTGCCATTTTTAGCTTAACCAATATTTACCGGCGAGGTAAATTGTTTCTAAGCGCTGCTTTGGTATTTTTAACCTATAGCTTTGTATATTTTGGATTGGCCATTACACAGGAAGGAAATTTTTCGAATATTGAGCTTAACAATTTTATTTATTTTGCTTTTAACGGTGGTTTTGTACTTCTGGCTTACCCTTTGATTTATATTTTCGAAAAAGCATTTGGATTTTTATCAGACTTAACATTAATGGAATTGTCAGATACCAACCAAAAGCTATTAAGAAATTTGGCTGAAAAAGCGCCAGGTACTTTTCAACATTCTATGCAAGTGGCGAACCTCGCCGAAGAAGCAATTTATAAAATAGGAGGGAATGCACTTTTAGTCCGTACCGGAGCGCTTTATCATGATATTGGTAAAATGGTTAACCCCGCTTATTTTGTCGAAAATCAAAGGGCAGGGTTTAACCCGCACGATATGCACGAATTTGACGAAAGCGCCAATATTATTATTAGTCATGTTAAAGATGGGGTCGAATTAGCCAAAAAACATTCACTGCCCGAGCCATTGATTGATTTTATCCGTACTCATCATGGAACATCCAAAGTGCAATATTTTTACCGTTCCTATATTAAAAAGTTTCCTGATCAGGAGGTAGATTTAAAAAAGTTTACTTATCCCGGCCCAAAACCTTATTCTAAGGAAACGGCTGCTTTAATGATGGCTGATTCTGTAGAAGCTGCATCGAGGAGCCTTTCGAATATCAGTGAAGAAAAAATAAATAACCTGGTTGAATCGATCATCAATGATCAAATGAAAGACGGGCAATTCGATAATGCCAATATCACCTTTAAAGATATTTCAACGGTTAAGGGTATTTTAAAGCAGAAATTATTAAACATCTACCATGCAAGGATAAAATACCCGGAAAAGGAGAAAAGTTAAAAATATCTGATTAAAACAAGGCTTTCGTTAAAGTGGTTTTAATTGAAAATGTACAAAAAATCAATTAAATAATACGATTGTTTGCTTTTGATGAAAATCAACACAATACATTATGAATAAAAGCGGATATAAAAATTAAATAAAAATAGTTAGCCTCTTAGCTATTATGAAGTTTTGCGTAATAAAATGGTTTTACCATCGCATATCAATAACTTCAACATTTGGATAATCAGCTTTATTGAAAGTAAAATAAGTGCTGTCCAAATCAATGTTGGTTTTATAATTAAAGAATTTGATGATATAATGTGAACCATCTTTACCAAATATGGTAACAGATTGTAATTGGTATTTGTCCGTATTAACTTCTAATCTTATTCGCGAGTAATCAAGCTCCATATCAAAAGGATACAAATCTACAATTGCTTTTGAAACCCCTTGATCATTTAATTTATTGATTAATTGATATTTAAAGTCTTTTTCGTAAATCGTGAAAATTTCCTGCGGATTACTAAAAATATCCTCATCATCCTGCTCCGGCTCCGAAATGTTTACTTCGTTTACATCTTCGAGGTAGCTCCATAATGTTTCTCCATTATAAAACGATTGAGTACCCATAAAATTTAACCGGTATTTTTCTCCTTTGATTGTAATGTTTCCCTTCGATGAGTTTTGGGTATTATCTTTAATGTTTTTGTAGTCGATTTTAAATTCTGTTTGAATATTTTGATATGATTTTGTTTTTTCTGAAAGTTTGTCCAGAATAATTTTCGCATCCGGGTCCTGTTGCGCAGTTATAATGCTTGATAAAGATATCAATATCAGTATAAAAAAATATTTTCTCATTTTTGATTAAGATTTAGTTATTTTCAAGAAAGTCTCTCAAATACTGTTCCAATGCGTATTCGTCCTGAAATAAAACCTGGCGCGCTTTACTACCTTCGAATGGGCCAACTATATTTGCAGCTTCCAGCTGGTCAATGATTCGTCCGGCACGATTATAACCGATAGAAAATTTTCTTTGTATTAATGATGTTGAACCTTGTTGATGCCGTGTAACAAGTCTTGCAGCATCTTCAAAAAGAGCATCACGTTTAGAAAAATCTACCTCGCCAATTTCTTCAGAACCTTCAGCAGTATATTCTGGCAGTATAAAAGCTGTCGGGTAACTTTGTTGCGACTGGATGTAATCGGTAATTTTATCTAACTCGGGTGTATCGATAAAAGCGCATTGCAGGCGAATTAAATCACTGCCCGAAGTAATAAGCATATCACCACGTCCAATAAGTTGGTTTGCACCGGGTGTATCGAGTATTGTTCGTGAATCGACCATAGACGAAACCCTAAAAGCCATACGGGCAGGGAAATTAGCTTTTATTACCCCGGTAATAATATTGGTTGATGGGCGCTGTGTTGCAATGATTAAATGGATTCCAATGGCTCTGGCCAACTGTGCCAGTCGTGCAATAGGGCCCTCAATTTCTTTTCCTGCGGTCATAATTAAATCGGCAAATTCATCAACCACAACAACAATGTAAGGTAAGTATTTATGCCCTTTTTCGGGATTTAATTTGCGGGCTATAAACTTCGTATTATATTCTTTAATATTTCGTACATGTGCCGATTTTAGTAAATCGTATCGCTGATCCATCTCTATGCAAAGCGAATTTAGCGTATTAACAACTTTTTGGGTTTCCGTAATAATAGGTTCTTCCGAGTCGGGTAGTTTGGCCAAAAAGTGTTTTTCTATTTTTGAATAAAGGGTAAGTTCTACCTTTTTAGGGTCAATCATCACAAATTTTAACTGGGCTGGATGTTTTTTATAAAGTAAGGAAGCGATTATTGCATTTAACCCGACTGATTTTCCCTGTCCGGTGGCACCGGCCACTAAAAGGTGAGGCATCTTTGTTAAATCAACAACATAAGTGTCGTTAGAGATGGTTTTTCCCAATCCAATAGCCAGGTCATATTTCGATTCGCTAAAAGCTTTTGATGATATAATGGAACGCATGGAAACAATCTCAGGATTTTGGTTTGGAACCTCAATACCTATGGTTCCGCGGCCTGGAATGGGAGCTATAATACGAATACCCAATGCTGCAAGACTAAGGGCAATATCATCTTCAAGATTTTTTATTTTGGAGATACGCACACCTGGAGCAGGTATTATTTCGTATAAGGTAACGGTAGGGCCTACAGTAGCCTTAATCTTATCAATCTGAATTTTATAATTGGCCAGTGTTTCAACAATTCGGTTTTTGTTAGTAATAATTTCTTCCTTGTCAATTTCTCCGTTTGACTCATCGCCATGTTTTTCAAGGAGGCTTAATGGTGGCAATTTATAGTTTGATAATTCAAGGGTTGGGTCATAATTTTCCAACTGGTAGTTTTTAAAAGAACCATTGAGTTTATCTTCGGCATGTTTTTCTTCAATGGTAAGCTCAATATCTTTTTCCTCTTCTGATTTTTTTTCTTGATCCGTATTCGGTTGCTTTTCTTCAGATTCTTTTATTTTTCGGGTAGTAAATACTAGATTCTCATCTAATTCTTCTTCTGTAATTTCTTGTGCTTCTTTTTCTACCTCTTCTTCAGTTTTAACTTCATCCTCAATTTCATCTTCCGATGTATTATATTCGGCAGAGGTTATTTCTTTGTTGAGTATTTCAGCAATCAGGTTTTTTGCCCAAAGAATAGATTTCTTAGAGGAAAATATAGCAAATGCAATGATTGCGAGGGTTAATAAAAATGCTGTACCTACTTTCCCTAAAAAAGAATTTAGCCATTGGGCTATAAAGTATCCGTGTCCACCGCCTAATCCGCTTCCCAGGTAGCCATTGGTGTCACCAAATAAGTACCCCAGTAAAACCGATAAAATGATAACACCAAAAATAGAAAGCTTAATTGATTTTCGAATTGAGTATATTTTTATATTAAAAAATCGTAGCCCAATGATAATAAAAAGAAAAGGGAAAATAAAAGAAGCTATACCAAACCATTGATTAATAAATAAGTTGGCAAAATGTGCGCCTGCTTTACCCGACCAGTTTTCAGCCTTAATATCTATACCCGACATAACTTTTGAAAACTGAAAACTTTGATCTACTTTCCAGGTAAAAAAGTAGGAAATGAATGCCAACATTAGAAATGCTGCCAGAAACACGGTAAATACACCTAATAATATTTTTATGCGTTCGTCGTTTAACGATTTTTTATTCTTATTGCTTTTTTTTCCGTTTTTTTTAGCCATTTATGATTTAATTGCTTTAAATAGTAATGCTGCTTTTAATCATTTACAAAGTAAAATAAATTAAAGCAAATATGGATATAAATTTTCTGTAATATGAGAACTTAATTAAAAATGGATTATTGTTTAAGCAGTTCAATGATTTCTACCATGGTTTTTCGGTTAATATTTTGATAACCATCTGGTACTTTAAAATGATCGGGAGATATTTCAGCTTCTTGTATTTTGTTGGCTGTTAACTTCATGTTTAAATCATAAAACTTAACCTGGAATTCAAGCAAAACACCTTCAATAGATTTAAAGGGGGTTTGTGCATTTACATTGTTGATGATAATATCATTGGTATAATAAATGTAAAAAGGTTCGATATTATTATCAGGTAAAATAATTTTAGCTTTTTTAGAAGTGAATCCGCAAATTTCTTTTACATCCTCTTGTGGTTCAATTTTCATTCCGGGTAACTCTTCAAAAAAGATGGATGATTGATTAATTTTTTCTTCGTATTTGTATTTTTTATTAAGCACTTTAACCAGTGTTATATTCTTTTTTTCTTTAAAATTTTGAATATGTGTAAAACTTACAATACCTGAAAAACCTTCAATCTTATTGATTGTGTTATTATCTTTGAATTTGATTACCATTTTTTTAGGAAGCAGGCCAATCATGAAACTATCCAATGTATCGTCCAGATACTCGATGTTGTATTCTATAAAACCTTCTTTTATTCGATCTTTTTGTTGTAATTGCTTACAAGAATAATTTGTAAGTAGGGCAAGTATTATAATTACTAAAGGTAATCTAAATTTCATGTTCAGATATTAAGGGTTAATATTAATTTGTGTGTAATAAAGTTAACTAATATAAATAAAGATACACAAAAAACAAAAAAGATTTGATAGCTGGCATAAAATATTTGATTAATATCATAAATAAATACTATTTAATAGATTAATGATTGAATATGTTTTATAAGAGATTTTAGATCCGATTTTTTTTTATAGATTTGTAACTTCAAATATTAACTATATATAAATTAATGATTATGAATAAATTAGCTGTAGTTGCATTAGGAGGTAATGCTCTTTTGCGCGGTAATCAAATAGGAACAATAGATGAGCAGGAGCAAAACACATTTGACACCCTTGAAAACTTAGTGTATTTAATTAAAGATGGTTATGATATTGTAATCGGACACGGTAATGGTCCTCAGGTTGGAAATATCTTAATGCGGAATGATGCAGGTGAACATATGTATCAAATTCCGCAAATGCCGCTTGATATATGTGTGGCTGATTCTCAAGGTGGAATTGGATATATGATTGAAAGAATGTTACACAATGTGCTAAAAAAGCATAATATCCAAAAAGAAATTGTAACGCTGGTAACATGTGTTCAGGTTGATAAAGATGATCCTGCATTTAAAGATCCACAAAAACGAGTTGGTAAAATTTACTCTAAAGAAGAAGCTGATAAGCTGGCAGCTGATAAAGATTGGGAATTTAAGGAAGAAGTAAAAGCAGATGGTGGTTGGAGAAGAGTTGTTCCTTCGCCAAAACCAATTAGTATAATGAACGAAAAAGTTGTTGAGGCATTAGCCCGCCAGGGAAATATTGTTATTGCTGCCGGAGGTGGAGGCGTTCCTGTTTATTTTGACGAGAAAGGAAATGTAAGGCCTTCTGAAGCTGTTATTGATAAAGATTTTGCATCTTCGTTACTAGCTGCAAGAATTAAAGCTGACGAATTTTATATTTTAACCGACGTGCCTTATGTATATATCAACTTCAAGAAACCTAATGAAAAAAAGTTAGAATTTTTAAGCAAAGCTGATGCTGATCGATATATGGACGAAGGACAGTTTGCTCAGGGTAGTATGGCTCCTAAGATTGGTGCTTGCCTGCAGTTTATCGAAAAAGGTGGTAAAAAGAGTGTAATTACTGAGGCTACAAAGTTAGAAGACCGCTCTTTTGGTACAAAAATTACCATGGAATACGAAGACTAGATAGTTGATAATTGATTAATGAATATTGATTGATTATCTTAAAAACTGAAATAATAAATAGTAAATAATAATTAATAAATCAAAAAGTTATGGCATTTAATTTAAGAAATAGAAATTTTGTAAAGCTTTTAGACTTTACCCCACAAGAGATCAAGTTTTTATTAGAGCTTTCAGCCGATCTTAAAAAAGCAAAATATAGCGGTACTGAGCAACAAAAATTAAAAGGTAAGAGCATTGCACTTATTTTCGAAAAATCATCAACTCGTACACGCTGTGCTTTTGAAGTTGCTTCTTTAGACCAGGGTGCTCATGTTACTTATTTAGGCCCTTCAGGTTCTCAAATTGGAAATAAAGAATCAATGGCTGATACAGCAAGGGTATTGGGAAGAATGTACGATGGTATTGAATATCGTGGATTTGGACAGGAAGTAGTTGAAGAGTTGGCAAAATTTGCCGGTGTTCCTGTTTGGAATGGTTTAACAAACGAATTCCACCCAACACAAATTTTAGCCGACTTTTTAACCATGATGGAACATTCTGACAAGCCATTGCACCAGGTTACTTTTGCGTATGTTGGCGATGCCAGAAATAATATGGGTAATTCATTAATGATTGGTGCAGCTAAAATGGGAATGAAATTCCGTTCAGTTGCTCCAAAAAGTGTCCAGCCTACCGAAGAATTAGTAAGCCAGGCTAAAGAAATTGCAAAAGAAACCGGAGCTGAAATTATTGTTACCGATAATGTTGAAGAAGGCGTAAAAGGTTGTGATTTTATTTATACCGATGTATGGGTTTCAATGGGCGAGCCTGAAGAGGTTTGGAAAGAGAGAATTGAATTGTTGAAACCATACCAGGTAAATAAAAAAATGATGGAGTTAACAGGAAACTCTAAGTGTAAATTTATGCACTGCTTACCTGCATTCCATAACAGAGAAACAAAAGTAGGTGAAGAAATTTACCAAAAATTCGGAATTGAGTCAATGGAAGTTACAGAAGAAGTTTTTGAATCACCAGCTTCTATCGTTTTCGACGAAGCCGAAAATAGAATGCACACTATTAAAGCAGTTATGGTTGCTACATTGGGTGCTTAACAATTAGATAGATATTAAATAACTTAAAAAAGGGCGCTAAAAAGTGCCCTTTTGTTATTTTGATGAGTTGTTCCTACCCTTCTAAAATTCTTATTAAATCTTCATTAATATAAAATACCTCCACACCATCTTTCCTTGGCCTAAGGATTTTATAGTTGACCAGTTCATTCATATATTTTGTCATTGTTGTCCTTGAGGTTTTTTCAGTAATTTCTCCAATTAAACCAGGCTTAATGTATGGCTGACTGAATATTGCTTCGTTTACCTCCTTGTTGTACCATTTTATCTTTCCTTTTGCATATTCAAGCGTTGAATCCATCTGTGATAATATCTCATTAATCCTGGTATTCGTTAGTAAAGAAGTCTTTTCTGTGGCTTCTAACATAAATTCAATCCAGGATTCCCAAGAATTTCGTTGCGTTACTGCTCCTAATTTGTAATAATAATCCTCTTTGTTTAAAATTATAAACTTTGACATATATAGTATCGGCTGACTTAATAATCCTGTACTGAATAAATATAAAAGATTCAATATTCGACCTGTTCGGCCATTCCCATCTTGAAATGGGTGGATTGCTTCGAACTGATAATGAGCAATACACATTTTTAATAATGGGTCTATAGGATATTTTTCATCATTATTCAAATAGTCAACTAAATTATCCATTAATGTTTCTATCAATCCTTCTCCTCTTGGAGGTGTGTAAATGATTTCTCCCGAACGTAATTCGTTTTCTCCCCTTTTTATCACAACTTGTGCTTGCGGAGGTCTATAACCAGATGTAGTTTCTTTTATTTGGTTAAATATTTGTTTAATCAAATTAGCATCAATCTTCTGATTTACCTGCAATTCTTTATAGCCGGCCCAAAGTGCTTCTCTGTATTTTAACACTTCTTTTGTCGCTGAATTTATATTTGCTTCTTTATGTGTGTCTGATATTGCTTTATATAATTCGTCTTCTGTTGTGAAAATATTTTCAATTTCTGTTGAAGTTTTAGCTTCTTGTAAAGCCAATGTATTTATTAGCATTAAAGGATTTGGCAGTCGATTTAAATTTCCATTTACAGTTGCTAAAGCTCTCGATGCCAAAACTAATCGCTTTAAAATAACCGGATTATTTTCAATATCCTTATTTGGTGGTAATAACGGCAAATCATTGTAGGGTTTTTGTCTATCAAAATTTTTCTTTCCCATATATGTTCAAAATTTTTAATTTTATGAACGTAATGCAAATATATGTTCAATTTTTGATATTATCGCAACAAATGTCCATTTATTATAAATTATTGGACAATTAAAAATCCGTACATTAGAAAATGAACAAAAGATTAGTGTCTGTCCAATTTTTATACCTGGTTATTCATGTTTAAAAATTCCCAGTGGGTCAACAAATTTATTGACAACAGACTGCTTTTCTGATTTTACAGCTTGCGAAGTGATTGTCATTACAGGTGTTTGTGAATAATTAATAATTCGATGAGCAAAAGCTCCAATATAATTATCAAACATATAACGTTCTTTATGGGTCATTATAATAATAAGGTCTGCATTTACCTGCTCAGCATATTCCAGGGCATCCTGATAAGCATATATTTTTTGTTTTCTTATGAGTTTAAACGAATAATTAACTTCGTGTTTTTTTAAAGTCTTTTCAAGTTGTTTTACTTTTTTTCGGGTACGGATATTGCGGTTTCCCACTCCTTCAAATAAAATTGAAACAAAATGTAATTTAGCCTTGGCATACTGATTAAAAGCAATTGCTGCCCTTACTTTGCGATCAGAGTCCTCGGATAAATCAATGGGTACGACAATATTTTTAATATCTTTATCGATTTTATTTTTAATAGTGATTACAGGACATTTGGATTCGGTAATTACATGGGTAACAATAGAACCCAGAATTTTATTTTCTTTTTCATCTCTGTGTTTGTCACATAAAACAATGAGTTCAGAGTTAACCGATCCTGCATATTCTAATATTTGTTCATGAACTTTTCCAAAAAGTACTTTTAACTCGAATGTGGTTTCAGGATGCAAGGCAGCTGTTTTTTTTAGATTTTCTAATGATAAATTATATAATTGCTCTTTGGTATCTTTTGTAATGATGAGATTACTCCACCAGTCGCCTAACGAAACAACATTAATTAAATGAATTTTACTCTTTAGCAGTTTAGATAAAAATATAGCTTCTTCCAACGAATTTTCTGAATCATTGGTAAAATTTATGGGTACAATAATATCTTTCATAAATATCTTTTTTTCAAAGTTATATGATTTCCTTTATAAAATGCCAGGTAATGTAAAAGGATGCAGCCAGTTTAAGCCCAACACCCATTAAGAATCCGAAAAATGCGCCAAGCCCGGCTCTAAATGCATCTTTGTTTTCTGCTCCTTTTATCGATTCGGCAATAATTGCCCCGGCTAAAGGCCCTAGAATTAATCCTAACGGGCCTAAAAATATCATTCCTATTACCATGCCAATTCCGGCTCCCCACATTCCGGCTTTTGTCCCGCCAAACCTTTTGGTGCCCCAAATTGGTACCAGGTAATCTAAAACGGTTACTAATATAGCAATAAATGCTACTATCAATAAAAAGTTTGTAGTAAAATTGGCAAATTTGGTAAAATGCACAATTAATAAACCTAGAAAACTTAACGGAGGCCCGGGAATTACAGGCAAAATGCATCCCAGCAAACCTGCAATTATTAAAATCATCGATAAAACCAGCAAAATCCAGTCCATGGGTTATAATTTTATTTACGATAAATTTAATAATAATTTTATTCTTAAGGATAAAATTTATTAATAATACCGTTTATTTTTCAATAAGAGATTTTATGTGAGCAACATCCTTTTTTATATCACAACCCGAACAATTGCATCCGGAATCGGAACTGGTTTTAAAAAAAGAATAAAACTGAAGGACAGTGTAAATTACTGATATGATTATGATTATGTAAACTAAAATTTCTTGTGCCATAACTTTATAAATTAGAAATTAATGTACCTGTTTGATATACAAGGAATGAAACTATCCATGCCAGGGCAGTAGTATAAAACATTGCAAAAACAGCCCATTTCCAATGTCCTGCTTCTTTACTAATGGCAACAACAGATGCTATACAGGGGAAATAAAGCAAGATGAATAATAAAAAGGCATAAGCTACAAGTGGTGTAAAAACTTTCTCACCTTTTTCATTGGTTTCGTTTTGGAGCCTGTGGATTAAGTTTTCTGGTATATCCGCACCATTTTTATCTGCCTGGTATAATACTCCCATTGTGCTAACAACAATTTCTTTTGCGGGTACCCCAGATAAAATGCTAACACTCATTTTCCAGTCGAAACCTAACGGGCGCATAACGGGTTCAATGAATTTACCAATTTGCCCGATATAAGATTTTTTTTGTTCTTCAGCTTGTTTTTCGTTTAAAATTGTTTGAATTTTTTCTTTAGCATTATCAGGATTTGTTTGTTGTACATGTTCAATTTTTTGGTCGTAATTGGTTGAATATTCAATGTTTTTTGGATAATAACCTAATGCCCATATGATAATGGAAGCAACTAATATTACGCCTCCCATTTTTTTCAAATATTGAGATCCTTTAAACCACATATGCCTTGTTGTATTTCGCAATGTTGGAATGCGATAGGGAGGGAGCTCCATTACAAAAGGCACTTCTTTGGATTTAAAAATGGTTTTCTTAAAAATTATAGCTACCAGGGCAGCAACCACAATCCCAATAATATATATCGAAAAAAGAACAGTTCCAGGTTGGTTTGGGAAAAATGCTGAGATGATTAATACATATACCGGTAAACGTGCACTACAGGACATAAAAGGGTTTATAAGTATGGTTAGCAGCCTGTTTTGCGGATTTTCTATAGTTCGGGTGGCCATTATTGCAGGTACATTACATCCAAAGCCCATAATGAGCGGAATAAATGACCTGCCATGCAATCCAATTTGATGCATGATTTTATCCATAATAAAAGCAGCACGGGCCATGTAACCGGTGTCTTCCATTAATGAAATAAAAAAGAATAGAATTAAAATGTTGGGTAGAAAAACAATTACACCACCAACTCCTCCGATTACTCCATCAATTATTAAATCTTTCAGCGGACCGGCAGTCATAATATTATTAATGCCATCGCCTAACAAACCAATTAAATAATCAATCCATTCCATAGGGTACTGCCCTAGTTTGAAAGTAGCCTGAAACATAACCCAGAGGAAAAAAATGAAAATAGGAAATCCCCAGTATTTATCTGTAATAAATCGATCAATCTTTTCGGTTCGTTTACGGCGCGTTTGTATGTTTCCCTTGTAAGTTTCTTTAAGGGCTCCGGCAATAAAACCGTATTTTGAGTCTGTTATGATTGTCTCTGTATCGTCATTTAATAGCGATTCAAGTTTTTTTATCTCCTGATCGGCTTTTTGTTTTATCTTATCATAATTATCCCATTTGGAGAGAGAAAAGTTTGCTGCTTCATCTTTTTCGAGAAGCTTTATCGCATAAAATCTCGACGAAACAATATCTGTTAAACGTTTATTTTCCCAAATTTCATCCTGTATATTGCGTATCGATTTTTCAACATCTTTACCATAATTAATATGAATATGCCTTACCGTGGGATCTTCATCTTCATAAACTTCTATAACTTTTTGAAATAGTTCTTTTATCCCAAAACCTTTAGAGCCTATCGTAGGAATAATAGGGATACCCAGCATTTTCCCAAGCGAATTAAAATCAAACTCATCGCCTTTTTTTCTAAGCTCATCATACATATTCAAAGCAATTACCACTTTTATGTCCATATCAATCAATTGGGTGGTAAGGTATAAGTTTCGCTCAAGGTTTGATGCATCCACAATATTTATTACAACATCGGGCATTTCGCCTAAAATAAACTTACGAACAAATAACTCCTCGGGAGAATATGCTGATAATGAATAGGTTCCGGGTAAATCGGTGATGTTAAGAATGTAATCATCTACCTTGCAGAGAGCTGTTTTAGAATCAACGGTTACTCCACTGTAATTACCAACATGCTCCCTTGATTTGGAGGCAAAATTAAAAAGCGAAGTTTTTCCTGAATTAGGATTCCCAACCAATGCAATTTGTATTTCATTTCCTTTTTTTCTTGCTGATGTTTTTAATATCTCTTCATCGATTACTCCGTTAAATGATTTATTGGTAAATTGTTTGGCTTCTTCTTCAGTAATTACCTCAATTAAAGATGCTTCGCTGCGACGAAGTGAAACTTCGTATCCCATAATGCTATATTGAACGGGGTCTTTTAAAGGAGCGTTTTTGATAACTTTTATAATTTGTCCTTTTACAAAACCCATTTCGGTTATGCGTTTACGAAAAGCACCACGCCCACGCACTTTTGTTATTATACCTTGTTCATTATCTTTTAGTTGTGATAATCGCATCGATTTTTATTAATATACTGATGTAGTTGGTAAAAGATTTCAAAAATAATTCTATTCTTTTTAACAGACAATACCAAAATGATGGTATTTTTTTAACAATTATTTTACCGGTTTGTTGATGTCAACAATTCAAAATCCAATAAAAAAACTTAAGTTTGCTTTAAAAGAAATTTAATGGAAGGAGAAAATTTATATAAAAAATTAAAAGAAATTCTTAGCGAATTGGGTGGAGATTTCAGTATTTTGGAAGAACAGGTGGATGTTAACTTACAAGTAGAATTTTTTGAGCTTATTGATGAACTGAATAAAAATAAACGAGAGGCCAATATAGTTTTATCAGAGAAGGAAATGATTTTTGATCCGGAAATGGCTTTAGATGAAAAAAAGAGGTTGTTAGCCGAACTTTCAAATATCGATAAACCCGAAGCATATCGTATCATTGAAAAAGTAGTAGATTCTGCCAATAAAGAATTGTATCAATGGGCCATTCTTGCACTTCAGCATTGTCGTATAAGTTTGGAAACGAGCCTGCTCGACGAAAGCCAGGTTTTTATTTCGACCGGATTGGGCGGGAAAGGTGAGAAATTAAGATACTTTTTTGCATGTAAACATAAAAATGAAGAAGATTTTATCGATGCACAAAAAAGAATTTTCCAAACTGAATTTGAAGATATTTTTGCGAAGTATAAGTGCAAAATTGAAAAAATTACTTTTACAGGAAAATATGTAGCTGTATTAGCACTTATTCCAATTGATGTTTCAATGGGCGTTGTAATAAAATCAGCAATGGATGAGTGTAATAAATACGGCGATTTTTTATATCATGAATATTTGATAACAAATGTTAAAACACTCGATTTGAAAGAAATTGAAAATTTTTTTAATGATAAATGATTATTGTAAATTAATAAAAAAAATTAATAATGAATCATCAGGTTAATGTTGCAGTACAAGTATTGCCAAAATCAGAAACAAAAGGCACTTATGCCCTGGTTGACGAGGCTATTAAAGTGATAATTGATTCGGGGCTGAAATACAGGGTTTGCCCTTTTGAAACAGTTATAGAAGGGCCTTATCAAAATATTATGAATGTAATTGAAAAGATTCAGGAGAAATGTTTTGAGAAAGGAGCAGATGAAA
>CAZSIC010000083.1:0-16005 GCA_964606845.1 uncultured Bacteroidales bacterium | reverse complement strand
TGCCGGTGGTTTAATGGCCAAAGAGTTAATTACAGTTAACGAAAACTGGAGTATTACCACCTGTCTTAAAGAAATGCGTAAGCAGGCCGAAGACGTAGATGAAGTATATTATGTTTATGTAGTTGACGACAGTAATGTTTTAAAAGGAACTTTATCATTAAAGAAATTACTGTTAACACCCACTTCAGCTAAAATAAAAAATATTATCAATGCAGATGTAATATTAGTAAAAGCCGATACTCCTTCCGAAGAAGTTGCACATATTATGGATAAATACGATTTGGTCGCACTGCCTGTTGTTGATGCTTTAAATCGTTTGGTAGGGCGAATTACCATCGACGATGTAGTGGATGTGATTCGCGAAGAAGCCGAGCGCGATTATCAGTTAGTGTCTGGTATTACCCAGGATGTTGAATCAACTGATAGTGCCTGGATATTAACGCGTGCACGAATTCCCTGGCTGTTTATTGGTTTGTTTGGCGGAATATTAGCAGCTTTAATAATGGGTAGTTATGAAGTGGAATTGGGTTTATTTCCCCAAATGGCATTTTTTATTCCATTAATTGCTGCGATGGGTGGTAATGTTGGTGTTCAATCTTCATCTATTATTGTTCAGGCATTGGCAAGTAATTCAATGGGCTTTGAGAGTATTGGACGTAAGTTGTTTAAGGAGCTTGGCGTTGCAACCATGAATGGAGTCATTCTTTCAGCCGTTATTTTTGGTTATAATTTCTTTTTTAGTGATTCATTTGCATTAACAATTACTGTTAGTATAGCCCTATTTTCTGTAATAATTTTTGCTTCGATGTTTGGTACATTTGTACCTATGGTACTGGAAAAGTTTAATATTGATCCTGCACTTGCCACAGGCCCATTTATTACTACAGTTAATGATATTATGGGATTGTTTATTTACCTGATGATAGGGAAAGTATTCTTTTATTATTTATAACTTGTTGTATTTAACCTGATTCATTAAAAAACTTTCCAGTAATAAAGAAGTAAAAATAGTATTGGAATAAGTGTTCCTATCGTTGTGAGCCATGCTCCACGGCCTGTAATTCCATTTTTGCCTTTTAATATAAAAAGTCCGGTAATGGCTAAAATCATTAATGACGCTGCATAAATATCGGAAAAAATTGTCCACCATTTTTTTGGATTATAATGTAAATAATTTACCTGATGAAAAATAGCACGGCGCCTGGATGTTTCTATAATTCCCTGCCCCGTTTCTGTATTAAAAGCTACACTACCGTTTTTGATAAAAATTTTTAACTGGTCATCTGAAGGGAGATAGTGATTTTTATATTTTTCACCTGGCGCATACTTATTTAATAATTCAATTACATTATCCTTGCTTAATTGGTTTTGATCTAAAGGAGTGTTCTGAATTTTTATTTCCTTTGTTTTGATTACATAATTTGGATTCCAGTCGTCGATATGGTTTAATGCAATTCCAGACAAGCTATAAATAATTGTCATTGTAAAGAAAATATATCCTAAGTCGCGGTGTAAAGCTCGGTTTAGTTTTCTTATTTTCATGCCGGATAATAATTTACGACAAAAAATGTCCGAAAATTTTTAAATCTTCGGACAAACTTACATTAAAAAATTTTATTTTGAAATCAATTAATCTGATTTATAAATTATTAATGAGAATGTTCTTCATGGTCATGGTCATGCTCGTGCTCGTGCTCTTCTGTCTTACCTTCTGACTCTACTTTTTCTGTTTCTTCATATTGTTTTACTTCTACTTCGCTTGCTTCAATCCAGTATTGGGAAACAAAACCTTTTTCTGATTCGGCAATGTTTGATTTCATTTTTTCAACCTGTTTTATTTTTGAGCTGTCAACTTCGCTTTCTTCTTCATGATCTCCACTGGAATGGTCATGAAGCGCTTCGTTATCTGCATCTTCGGCAATTTCTTTTTCAAGTTGAGCTACATATTTATCATCAATAATTAACTCTTTTAATACTCCTTTGATAATAACTGAATTTCCTTCGAGTTCTTTTTCAAAAACTCCAATTTTTTCATTAGGAGTAATTCTTATTCCTTCATCAGGATTTTCACCGATGATAAACATTCTTTTACCACCATGCGAGCATACATGATTAACCATGCCTTTAACAACAACTTCTTGATCCACATATTGTTGGATATCAGTCATAATTTTATCTACCGATATTGCTTTGACATCTTTTTCCTCTTTTTTTTCTTGTGTACTGCATGAGAAAAATAATGCAGCAACTACAAATAATCCCAGTATTTTTTTCATCATAATTTAGGTTTTTTTATTTAATAAAAATTTAATTATAATCTGTAAATATAGTGAATTGTATTTTAATTTAAGATAATTGCATCTTAAAATTATGTTAAAATGAAGTGTTGATAGCTTCCACAGGATTTAATTGAGCAGCTGATCTTGCAGGAGCAAATCCCGATACAATACCTATTACAATAGAAATGGTTAATCCCAAAAGAATATTTCCAAAAGTAAGCGTAATGGTAAGGTCGGTTTGTGTATTGGCCAATAAACTTCCTAAGTAAATTAAAAAAAGTCCGATAATTCCGCCAACCATTGATAAAAGAACAGACTCGAATAAAAACTGAAATAATATAAAAAATCGTTTTGCACCTAATGCTTTTTGTATCCCAATTAAGTTGGTTCTTTCTTTTACCGAAACAAACATAATATTTGCAATTCCAAAGCCACCAACTAAAATTGAAAAACCTCCAATAAGCCAACCGGCAATATTAATTACACCAAAAATACTTTTTAAGGTACTATCTAATATGCTTGATTGGTTTAGTGCAAAATTATCTTTCTCCTGAGGGTTTAAGGTGCGTACAGATCGTAAAATGCTTCGTAGCTCATCTTTAAATTCAGCAATGGATACGCCCTCTTTTGATTTAACCATTATCATGGGATTGGCATTATCGCTTTTTATATCAATTAAAGTTTTTGCAAAGTTTACAGGTAAAATTATCATATCATCAAGGCTCCCTCCGGTATTGAGAATATCTTTCCCTTCTTTTTTAATTTTTCCGACAACGGTTATTTTTCTGCCTTGTATTTTTATTTCTTTACCTATCGGATCGATACCTTTAAAAAGATCGATGGCTATCTGGTTTCCAATTAAACATATATTTCTTCCTGCAGCCGATTCGAAAGGTGTGAAATAACGTCCTCTTTCTAATTCAAAAGCACGAATTTTTTCAAATTCATGTGTATTAGCCCAAATAATTACATCGCTGGCAGTAAGGTTTTTATATTTTACCTTTCGCATGGTTGAAGCTGCAAAGTTAACATATTGTGCTTTCTCTGATCGTTTTTTTATATGTTCAAATTCTTTTAAAGAGGGTATTGGGCGGTTAAGATATTCCCACCATTCATATTCTTCGCCAGGCTCGGGAGCCCATGGCCATTTTTGAATATATACCACATCATCACCAAGGGACGATAAGCTGGTTTTAATATTATTTTCTAATGAATCAACAACAGTAAAAACTGAAATGATTGCAAAAATACCTATGGTTATTCCTAAAAGGGTTAGGAGGGTTCTTAACCGATTAACTTTTAGCGCATTAAATGCAAAAAGAAAACTCTCTTTAATAAGTAATAAATAAAGCATTTGTTATATAATAAAATCGTTTAAAAAGATTTAAACAAATATACGTATCCAAATTTTTTTTTTACACGATTATTTATATTTTCGAACAATCAATCCGTTTATTCAATCGGGCAGAATATCGGCAAAGATTTACCAATTTTACATTTGTAAAGTTAAAGAATATCGAGAATTTTTAACTATTTTTGTGAGAATTTAATAATAGTATGTAAATGAATGAATTAAAGCGAATAAAATCGGCACTTATTTCTGTATATGATAAAAGTAATTTAGAGCCAATTATTCAAAAGTTAAATGAACTAAACGTTACCATTTATTCTACCGGAGGAACCAAAGAGTTTATAGAAAAACAAGGAATGCCAGTAACTTCTGTAGAAAGCTTAACAGACTATCCATCAATTTTAGGTGGACGTGTAAAAACTTTGCACCCAAAAGTTTTTGGAGGGATACTGGCACGCAGAGATCACTCAGATGACATAAAAGAACTGGAAAATTACTCAATACCAACAATTGATTTGATAATTGTTGATTTATATCCTTTCGAACAAACTGTAGCATGGAATGCTACGGAGCAGGAAATTATAGAAAAAATAGATATTGGAGGAATAGCACTTATCCGTGCAACAGCTAAGAACTTTAAAGATACACTAATCGTTCCTTCAAAGAATCAATATGAGGATTTGCTTACATTATTGGAGACCAAAAAAGGAGAAACTTCTATCAGCGAAAGGAAAGAATTTGCCTTAAAAGCTTTTAAGGTCTCTTCGCATTATGATACCGCTATTTTTAATTATTTTAATCAGGATTTTAACCTGCCTGCATTTAAACAAAGTATTAATTCGTATAATGAATTAAGATATGGAGAAAATCCTCATCAAAAAGGATTTTTCTTTGGAAACTTAGATGAGGTTTTCGATCAGTTACATGGGAAACAGATTTCGTATAATAACCTTTTAGATATCGAAGCTGCTGTTCAGTTAATGAGCGAATTTGAAGAAATAACATTTGCTATATTAAAACATAATAATGCCTGTGGTATAGCTTCCAGAAATAACTTAACCGATGCATGGAAAGATGCTTTGGCGGGTGATCCGGTATCAGCATTTGGTGGAATCTTAATCACCAACAAAGAAGTTGATAAAACAACAGCCGAAGAAATCAATAAAATATTTTTTGAAGTAATTATAGCGCCATCATATCATCATGAGGCCCTTAAAATATTAAAATCAAAGAAAAACCGTATTATTTTGATCCAAAAATCGGATGCTTTTCCTAATACACAGTTCCGTTCTATGCTAAACGGAGCACTTGTACAAGATAAAGATTTGAAAATGGAGAATAAAGGTGATTTGAAAACCGTAACTCAAAAATCACCTTCTGATAAGGAAATTGAAGATTTACTTTTTGCCAACAAAATTGTAAAACACTCAAAATCAAACACAATTGTTTTGGCTAAAAATAAGCAGCTTTGTGCAAGCGGAGTAGGGCAAACATCCAGGGTTGATGCTTTAAAGCAAGCCATTGAGAAAGCCCGAAGTTTTAAGTTTGATTTACAAGGTGCAGTAATGGCATCAGATGCTTTTTTTCCGTTTGCTGATTCGGTAGAAATTGCAAGTAAAGCAGGAATTACCTCGGTAATACAACCTGGCGGTTCGGTTCGGGATCAGGAATCGGTTGATTTTTGTAATCAAAATCAAATGTCAATGGTTTTTACAGGAATACGACATTTTAAACATTAATATAAATTAGTTATAAAATTTAAATAGATAACGCATAATGGGATTGTTTTCATTTTTTACACAGGAATTAGCAATTGACTTAGGGACTGCTAATACCATTATCATTCATAACGATAAAATTGTAGTGGATGAACCATCAATAGTAGCTGTTGAGCAAAGTACCGGTAAGCTTGTAGCAATAGGTAAAAAAGCTCGTCAGATGCATGGTAAAACACATATAAATATCAGAACCATAAGGCCATTAAAAGACGGGGTAATAGCCGATTTTAATGCAGCAGAACAGATGATTCGTGGTATGATTAAAATGATTAACCGAAAGCCACAAATGTTTGCTCCTTCGTTACGAATGGTAGTTTGTATTCCTTCTGGAAGTACAGAGGTTGAGATGCGTGCCGTACGCGACTCTTCTGAACATGCTGGCGGAAGGGATGTGTTTATGATTTACGAACCTATGGCTGCTGCAATTGGTATGGGAATTGATGTAGAGGAGCCTAAAGGTAGTATGGTTGTTGATATTGGAGGTGGAACAACCGAGGTGGCCGTTATTGCACTGGGAGGTATTGTTTGTAATAAATCGATAAGAATAGCCGGCGATGCCTTTACTGCCGATATACAAGCTTATATGCGACATCAGCATAATATTAAAATTGGTGAACGAACAGCCGAAGAGGTTAAAATCAATGTGGGATCATGTTTGCCTGAGCTGGAAAACCCACCGGAAGATTATATTGTTCGCGGGCCCAATTTAATGACAGCCATGCCTGTGGAGATACCTATTTCTTATCAGGAAATAGCTCACTGTTTAGATAAATCGATTTCTAAAGTTGAAACAGCCATCTTAAGCGTATTAGAACAAACGCCACCAGAACTTTATGCCGATATTGTTAACGATGGTATATATTTGGCCGGAGGCGGAGCTTTAATGCGCGGACTAGCCCAACGGCTAACTGATAAAATTGGTATCCCTTTTCATGTGGCCGAAGATCCGCTTCATGCAGTAGCAAGAGGTACAGGTATTGCCCTTAAAAATGTAGATAAATTCTCATTCCTGATGAGATAATTAATTTGAAATTCGATAAGATGAAAAATCTATGAAAAGCCTGTTAATTTTTTTATTAAGGATTCATTTTTTACTTTTATTTATTCTTATCGAGGTTTTTTCTATTTCTTTACTTGTTAACAATAATAATTTTCAAAGGGCACGAATGGTAAATTTTACCAGGCAATTGTCAGGTAAATATCATCAAAAACTTGCTAATTTAAAGGAGTATTTCTCACTAAAAGTAGAAAATCAACAATTAATAGAAGAAAATAATCGTTTATTAAATATTATTGAGTCTACTTATAAATCGGATGAAATATTTTTCCGCAATGTCAACGATACCGTTTATAATCAAAGGTATTTTTATACTCCGGCAAAGGTTGTTAATAATTCGGTAAATAAGAAACATAATTATATTACTTTAAATAAGGGAGAGAAGCAAGGTATAAAGCATGAAATGGCAGTGGTTTCAGATGGAAGTATTGTTGGTGTTGTAAAAGGCGTATCAAAAAATTTTGCCACAGTAATATCTCTTTTAAACCTTGATTTTAAAATAAGTGCCAAGGTGAAAAAAAATGGTTATTTTGGTTCCTTAATTTGGGATGGCAACAATTATAATACAGCTGTTCTAAATGAAATACCTTTGCATGCAGACATTCAACCAGGAGATAGTATTATCACCAGTGGATTTTCATCTATTTATCCCGAAGGAATTTTAATTGGCTACATTGAAGATTTTGAAGAAAAAGGCGGGAGTTTTTATACGATTTATGTTAAGCTCTCAACCGATTTTAAAAGATTAAATAATGTAAATATTATAGGAAATCTTACACAAAAAGAGAAATTAGAACTAGAACAAGAAGCCGAAAATAATGATTAAAATAGTTCCACGATATTTATTTAATTTTATTTTACTTGTTTTACTGCAGGTTTTTGTTTTAAACAACATTCAGTTTAGCGGGTATATTAACCCTTATATTTATGTTGTTTTTATACTTACTTTGCCTTTTGAAACTCCTAAATGGCTATTGCTTGTGCTGGGTTTTTTAATGGGTATTTCTATTGATTTATTTTCGAATACTATTGGAATGCATAGTTCTGCTACTGTTTTTATGGCTTTTTTACGGCCTTTTGTTTTAAACATAATTTCACCACGCGATGGTTATGAATCAGAGACTTACCCTCAATTAAGATATTATGGAGTTAGCTGGTTTTTAAAATATTCTATTATTTTGGTTTTTGCCCACCATTTATTTTTATTTTATATTGAGGTTTTCAGATTTTCTGATTTTTTTGCAACATTGTTGAGAGTTATATTAAGTTCGTTTTTCTCGATATTATTAATTTTAATTGGACAGTATTTTTACAGGAAGGGCACTAAACGATTTTAAAATAAAAATCTGTGGATTCATTTGTCGTAAGAAAATATATTATAAGCATACTAATTGTTATTGTTGGATTAATTTATGTTATCAGATTATTTGTACTTCAGGTAGTTGATCCTACCTATAAATTATCAGCCAGTAATAATGTAATTCGATATGTAACCCATTATCCTGCACGAGGATTAATCTACGACCGTAATGGCAAGTTATTGGTGTATAACGAGGCGGCTTATGATTTAATGGTTAATCCATTGCAGCTTAAACCATTTGATACCACTGAATTCTGTCAAATTCTTGATGTTGACAAGGAATATGTAAAAGAATCAATAAATAGGGCAGTTGAGTATTCGAGATATAAGCCTTCTATTTTTTTAAAGCAGGTATCCTCTAAAACGTATGCTCATTTACAAGAAAAACTTTACAAGTTTCCCGGAATTTTTGTTCAGGCACGTACCTTACGGAGATATAGCTCAGATATAGGTGCACATGTTCTTGGTTATGTAGGAGAAGTTAATGACAGAATTATTGAACAAGACCCGTATTATAAATCTGGCGACTATATTGGTATTAGTGGAATAGAACAATCATACGAAGAGTATATACGCGGGAAAAAAGGAGTTAATATATTTTTAGTGGACGTACATAACCGGATTAAAGGACCTTATGCCGAGGGGAAACTCGATAAAAAAGCCGAAGTAGGAGCCAATATAATTTCTACAATTGATGCTGATCTTCAGGCTTATGGTGAGAAGTTAATGAAAAATAAAATTGGGAGTATCGTTGCTATTGAACCATCAACGGGTGAAATTTTAGCACTGGTTTCTACACCTGCTTACGACCCCGATCTGCTTATTGGGCGTAAACGTACCGAAAATTATGTTAAACTAATGACAGACACTCTTAAACCATTATTTAACCGTGCATTAATGGCTCAATATCCTCCCGGATCAACTTTTAAAGTTATAAATGCATTAATTGGATTACAGGAAAAAGTACTTTTCCCATCAACAAAATTTGATTGCCAGGGAGCTTACTATGCCAGAAATATAAGGGTTGGATGTCATTCTCATAAATCACCAACGAATTTAATTCAGTCATTACAAGTTTCTTGTAATACTTATTATTGTAATGTATTCCGGAAAATTTTAGATAACAGGCATTATGCTTCCATTCACGAATCATTTGATAAATGGCAGGAGTATATCATGTCTTTTGGGTTTGGGCAAAAATTAAATACAGATTTTACCAATGAGCTCAAAGGGATTGTACCAAATAAAGATCTATATAATCGGATTTATGGCGAAAAAGGATGGAGTTCTTTAACTGTTCTTTCATTGGCAATAGGGCAGGGCGAGCTTGGAATTACACCATTACAAATGGCCAACATGACTGCTGCAATAGCAAATCGCGGGTTTTATTATAAACCACATATTGTTAAAGAAATAGAAGGAGATTATTCTTTAGATACAAGGTTTAAAGAAAAACAATACACACTTATTGACTCCTCATACTTTGAAATTGCTATTGAAGGTATGGATTTGGCTGTAAATGGAGAACCCGGAAGCGGGAGTACTGCCCGGAGTGCACATCTTGAAGATATTGTTGTTTGTGGGAAAACAGGAACAGCTGAAAATCCTCATGGCGAAGACCACTCAATTTTTATAGCATTTGCACCAAAAGATGATCCCAAAATTGCATTAGCAGTTTACATCGAAAATGGTGGATTTGGTAGTACTTGGGCAGCACCTACAGCAAAACTGATGATCGAAAAATATTTAAACGATACTATCTCAGTACCGTGGTGGGAGCAGTATATTTTAAATGCAAATCTTATGGATAAAAATGAGAAGAAGGATTAACATATGGGCTAATGTAGATTGGTTATTGGCAACTCTTTATTTACTCCTGGTTTTTATGGGGTGGGTAAATATTTATGCGGCTGTTTATAACGAAGAACATCAAAGTATTTTTGATTTTTCAATGCGTTATGGAAAGCAACTTATATGGATTTCTGCAGCTATTGTAATTGCTTTTTTGGTTTTTATTGTTGATATCAATTTCTATTCTTATTTTGCTTATGCCATTTATGGGTTCATGATTTTTGTATTGATTTTAGTATTGTTTTTTGGTGTTGAAGTAAACGCTGCTAAGTCGTGGTTTCAGTTTGGGAATATTAGAATACAACCTACAGAGTTTGCTAAAATAGCCACAGCACTTGCCATAGCAAGATACTTGAGCTCTTACAATGTGCAAATAAATACCTTTAAATCATACTGGAAGCTGGCTGCTATGATTTTAGTTCCGGCAATATTAACTTTTATCCAAAATGACACCGGATCGGCATTAGTATATTTTGTTTTTATATTGGTTTTATTTCGTGAGGGATTATCATTAGAGATTATTTTGCTCGGTGTTTTTATGATTATTTTATTTGTTTTAGCGATGGTACTTGAAAAAGTTACTATTATACTACTTTCTATAGGAGTTATCTTTATAGTGTTTCCTTTTATAAACCGGAAATTTAAAAATTTCGGGATTGCACTATTGATATTGATTTTTTCATCATTAATAATTTTTGGGTTAGATAAATTTTTTGATTTTGGGCTTACCAATTTTTATATCATTCTTAGTGCTTTAGGAGCTTCTTCGTTAGTTTATATTGTTTTAGCGGTTAGATATAAAATCAGGAATGTTTTCATTTTACTGATATTTCTTTTTGGGTCAATTATTTTTACCTATTCGGTTGATTATGTATTTAATAATTTCCTTGAACCTCACCAACAGAAAAGAATTAATGTAGTTTTAGGTCTAGAGTCTGACCCATACGGGGTTGAGTATAATGTAAATCAATCAAAAATTGCCATCGGCTCAGGCGGGCTTTCAGGAAAAGGATTTTTACGAGGAACCCAGACAAAATACGATTTTGTACCAGAGCAAAGTACCGATTTTATTTTTTGTACTATCGGTGAAGAGTGGGGGTTTTTAGGAACTTTCACCATTGTTACATTATTTGTAATATTTTTATTAAGATTGGTTTATATTGCCGAAAGGCAACGATCTGCATTTAGTCGTATTTATGGATATGGTGTAATTTCTTTATTGTTTTTTCATGTTGTAATAAATATTGGCATGACAATAGGGTTGGTTCCTGTAATAGGTATTCCATTACCCTTTTTTAGTTATGGAGGTTCTTCTCTGTGGGCGTTTACAATTTTGCTTTTTATATTCTTGCGATTAGATGCCAGCCGATTGGAAATGTTAAGATAAAAAAACGGGGCATGAGAAAAGCCCCGCTTGTTTTTATTGATCCTGAAGTTCAAGATTTGTGAATTCTTCTGTAGTTTTAAAATCGTAATCAGGATAAATATAAATGGGCATTCTTTCTTCCGTTTCACCGATTGAATAGCCCCAAAGATTTTTATACTCATTAATATCTTCGCCCATATCTTCGATTTGATTTAGGTATTCTCCAATAGGTTTTGATTCTACAATAACAACTTTTCCCATTTGATCAATAATTGGGCTATGCCTTCTATTGGCATCATGATCAAATTCAAGAATTCTTCTTCCTTGCTTGGTTATACCTATTGTTCTATAAGTAAGGCTCTTGCCAACACCTGGTAGGTTTAGCACATTTCTATCGGTAGCAAGAAAAGGAATATTTGCTTTTTCCCGCAAAGCATTAATATTTTCAATCATATCTTCTGCATTCTCGGGGAAAGTATGAACCAGTTCGTTATATTGCTTAGGAATAACACCCAACCTTTTTTCTTCGAGCTGTTCCTGAACTGCTCTTGCATTCGTTGCAAAATTGTGGAAATTCTCCATATACCCTTTTACCGAAAAAGTGTAATAAGTTAAAACACCAGCGTCGTTAAGTATTTTTCTTAATTTGGCTGTATGTCCTCGTCTTGAAGCAGCTGTTGTAAATACCATCTGATTTGTAATCGTCCACCCTGCAGAGATGATCCTTTTTAATCCATTTACAGTTTCCGGAGTTACTTCCATTGCCGATTCAAAGTGGGTTTGAATTACAAATTGTTTAATGCCTATTTTTGATGCTTTTTGTTTAAAGTCGGCAAGTATCTCAGCTAGCTCATCATTAATTCTTTGAGGAAGATAAACAGGTAGTCTAGTGCCCAGCCTTACACGCAACATTTCCGCATGTTTTTCACCCTCTTTTAAATATTTATTATTCTTTTTCTTATTTAAGGCCATGTCGTATACTGCATCCAGAATTTTCTTAAGAGATTTATCAGAGCTCATTAAAGCATCACCACCTGTAATTAGAATGTCTCGTAATTGAGTATCTTCTTCAAAATATTTTAACAGTCGTACCAGTTTTTTAGGCCAGGTTTCAGTAGGTTTTAATCTTTCAAGGTCGAAATTTAAATTTCCTCTTTGAAAATCATACATTCGTTGACATGATACGCAAAGCCCTCCACAAGCTCGCCCCATTGAGTCGGGAATTAAAATAGCCACTTCGGGGTAACGTCGGTGAATATTATGATCCGACGGTAATAGCCAACCAGCAGCATTGGGTTTTCCTGGTTCAACAATATCTTCTTTTTCCCATGCAACAATATGTCCAAATTCATCAATAAGTTCCTGGCTGTAAATAATATAATCTCTAATGGCTAAATCTGCATTGGTTCGGTCTTTAGTATCCAGTAAAGACAGGTAGTAAGGATTTACAAAAAATGGTATTCCTGCTTCTTTGGCTGCATGCAGAGTTTGCATGGTTTCAGGATCGAGTGAATAGTCAAGCATTTTATTCAATAAATTAGGCTTACGAACAGCAAATTTTAAATGGAATAGTTTCGACTCCCACCATTCATTCATTTTTTCTATTTTTTGTTCATGGCTCATACCCGGATCAAAAGAAAATGTGGTAGATTTAACTTCTCCCGACTCGATCATTTCAAGAATGACTCTCAAAATACGCTGTTTATTTTCTTTTCTTGCCTCTATTATTTCCGGATCAATCCCAGAGGGATGTCTATTCATCCATTCTTGCACTTTACTTTCATCAGGTTTATTTAATTTATTTTTACCAGTAAACTGTCTGAATAGTTCGAGCATGTCCAGGAAGAATAAATATTTACCTCCTCCCGTTCTATGATTTGCAGCTAACCATAAGATCCTAAATGGATTGCTAATGTCTTGTTTGCCTCTTAAATTCAAGTCTTCGTATTCAAGGTTTGCATATTGTATATAATCCAGAATTCTAATGGCAGCAATGTCTTTCCATTTTAATTTTTTAAAAGGTTTACGGCCTTTTAATTCTTCTTTATAATATTTATAGGCAGTTGTATTTTGTTTTAACTCTTCTTCTGCCCATTTTTTTAATTCATTGATTGATTCCTCTTCAGACAAAGAAAGCATTTTCTTTAATTTGGGAGTTTCTTGTAAAAGAAGATTTAATATTTTTTGAGCTTTTGGGCTAATTTTTACTTTTTCTTCGATTACTCTATCCACCATAACTTTTCCTCTTTTATTTGTTAAAATTAATACCTGCGCCATTAGTAAACGGCCATACTTATCTTTTTATAAAAAATTACGCACACCTAAAAACAGTGCTGCATTGAGTAAGTCCCTAAAATACAGGGGGATTGACCAGAGTATGGCAGTTTCAGAAATTACAAATTAATAAAAATATTTGTAAAATTCAAAATTAAATAATTGTTAAATGGCTATCAATGACTAGTCAGGTCGATGTTGTGGGCTGTTTCAATATAGTAAATAATTTCTTTAAAAAAGCTAAAAAAATTATTTTTTAAATAACTGTAATTTTCATCGAGTATTTTTATAGCATACTCAGAATGATCTGGCAATGAAGTATATTTAGCCATCGTGCTTAAAACATTTTGTATACCTTCTATTTTGCGGTATGAATATAATCTGTTATTTTGTATTAACCGGGGTATCATATTCTGTACCTCTGAAGGTAGCATTTCCTGATACTTGTATAATAAGTTATGAAAATCATCAATAAATTGAATTAAGCTTATGGATGAAAATTGTTCCCAATTACTTGCTAAAAAATGATCGTAAATTATATCAATGATAATACCTGAATATTTGCGGTATTTTGGAGCAAAAAAAAATTTGGCTTCACTGGTATGTCTATTTTTATCAGTAAAGGTGTCAATATACCTGTGTAATAATATGCCTTCTTTAATTTTATCTGGATAAATATGGAATGCTTTGCCTTTGATGTAATCACCCATGAAATTGCCAATCTTAATTTCTTCGTCATTGCCCGATAAGTATATATGTGCTAAAAAGTTCATGGGGTGATTAATTAATCTAAAATCTAAATATCTACTAAATTAAAGTTTGTTTTAAGCAAATTGTTCAAACCCTTAATCTTTTTCTTTGTTTTTATATATGTTTCTTAACATGTTTCTGTTTTTTTTGATTATATCCGAAAAAAACCACAGGGTTTAACCATTATCATATATTAACTAATGTGTAAGTAAAAAAATTATTTCTTTTTAAATTATGTTTTTTGCGTTTAAGATTTAACTTTGTTAGGCAATTTTTTAAAATATTAATAATTAAAAACATAAAAAGGAGAAATTATGGCAAAGAAAAATGTTCTCATAATTGGAGCCGCTGGAAGAGATTTCCACAACTTTAATACGTATTACAGAGATAACGACGATTATAATGTAGTTGCTTTTACTGCAGCTCAAATTCCTGATATCGATGGGCGAAAATATCCTGCCGAGTTAGCCGGAAGTTTATATCCCGATGGAATTCCAATATATGCACAAGATGATTTGGAAAGACTTATTAAAGAGTTAAAAGTTGAAGATTGTGTATTTTCATATAGCGATGTGCCATATCAGTATGTAATGAATTTAAGCTCATTAGTAAATGCTGCTGGCGCTAACTTTGTTCTTTTAGGCCCTGAAAAAACAATGATAGAAAGTACTAAGCCCCTAATTGCGGTTGGTGCTGTTCGTACAGGATGTGGAAAATCACAAACTTCTCGAAGAATTATTGAGCTTTTAATGGATCAGGGATTAAATGTAGTTGCTATACGCCACCCAATGCCATACGGTGATTTAGTAGCTCAAAAAGTTCAGCGTTTTGCTACTATCGAAGATTTAGCGAAACATAACTGTACGATTGAGGAAATGGAAGAATACGAACCTCATGTTGCTCGTGGAAATGTAATTTATGCTGGTGTTGATTACGAAGCTATTTTAAGAGAGGCAGAAAAAGATCCAGATGGATGCGATGTTATTCTTTGGGATGGTGGTAATAACGACTTCTCATTTTATAAGCCTGATTTAATGGTTACTGTGGTTGATCCACACAGACCCGGCCATGAACTAGCATACTACCCAGGTGAAGCAACCCTACGCTTGGCAGATTATGTTGTAATTAATAAAATGGATTCTGCAAACGCTGATGCTATTCAAATTGTTAGAGATAACATTGCTAAAGTTAATCCTGAGGCTGTTGTTGTTGACGGAGCTTCCCCTCTTACCATTGATAAGCCAGAATTGGTTCGTGGTAAAAAAGTATTGGTTGTTGAAGACGGGCCAACATTAACACATGGTGAAATGAAAATCGGTGCCGGGACTGTTGCTGCTAATAAATGTGGTGCTGCTGAACTGGTTGATCCAAGAGAATATGCTGTTGGTAAATTAGCCGAAACATTTAAAATCTATCCAAATATTGGTACGTTGTTACCAGCAATGGGATATGGAGAACAACAAGTTAAAGACCTGGAAGCGACAATAGAAAAAACGCCTTGCGATGTTGTTGTTATTGCAACTCCAATTGATTTAACTCGAATTGTTAAAATTAATAAACCTACGGTTAAAATTGGTTACGACTTGCAAGAAATTGGACAACCCGACCTAAATCAGGCTGTTAATGACTTTATCAAGAAAAATAATTTGAAATAATTTTTTTTTGTAAATATTTAAAACTGTCTCTCCCGCTAATACCCGGGATGGACAGTTTTTTTATTTTGCAACAATTTTCGGTTAAGCTAAAGTTGAAATTACTAATAAATCGAGTATTTTTGTATTTAGTTATTATTCAATAAATAATTTGATATGAGAAGTTTTGTTTTAATGTTGGTGTTTCTATTAATTGGAACATTTCTTCAAGCGCAGGTAATTTTGCCCGATGATCCTGATACAACCAAAGTAAGCAAGGAAAATAAAGAACAATTGTCTGAGAAATC
>CAZSIC010000082.1:0-16284 GCA_964606845.1 uncultured Bacteroidales bacterium | reverse complement strand
CTCCGTTTTCCATAGCATATGGGCCATAATCTTTATTTTTATAAAGTTCTTTTAATTTATCAGGAACAACAAATTCCCAGTTATCCGGATCTTCTTTTTCCATAACACCCGTTAAAGTAGTAACATAATCATAGTGTACCGCATCTCTTGGATAGTAGTCAAGTACTTCGCCATATGTTAATCGCATGCTAAAGTTTGCATCAGGATAAAGCGCTTCTCCCTCTTTCATTTCCATAATACCCTCAACATACAATCGGTGTCCTTTGTTAAAGTCGATATAAAATGGATCTAGTTGTTGTGATAATTGACGATATTTTTTATAAATAGACTGTGAAGCAATGTAAGCAGGGTCTTTTTCCATCTTTTTAGTTGACGGATTTTCTAAAAACGCCCATAGTTTGGTAGAATCGGTAAATATAGATTTGCTAAACATGTTATCGATATATTTAGCATAATCGTTTTTGTATTTTGTTTCGATGGTGTTAAAAATATCTGGCTGATAATTTTTATCTACATTTTGAGCAAATGTTTTAAACATGGCTTTTGCTACTTTTTGATCAGTAGGTGCATTGTAGTCTTTATAAAATCTTCTCGCCATATTTTTTATCTCTTCAACCGCTTTGTTTATTTTTTCTTTATCTTTAGTGTCAAAAATATCTTCGTATCTTGAAAATCTTGATGAAAAAGACATTAGCTCAGTTCCTCTTAGTAGCGCTTCGCTAATATATTGCCTAACGTGCATATAATCTTTGCGGGTATTTATTGAATTTTCGATTAATGATAAGGCTTCTCCATATTTTTCTTTTCGGGCCGGAGTTTCATTTACCCAATCTAAAAAAGCTTTTTCTTCTTCGATCTTTTGGTCATAAATTTTTAAACGTTTTAATGCTTTATTCATCCCGATCGAATTTTTCCAATAATTGGTCGATCCGGAATATTTAGAAGAATATTTGATTCTAACCTCATCATCTTCTAACATATCTTCTAAAATAAGGTCCTGCCTTATGCCTCTAACATAAATTCGGTTTGCATTGGTAACATTCATACGTTCATCAATTTCCCAAGATGTCATATATCGTTGAGTACCGCCCGGATATCCTAAAATCATGGCAAAGTCGTTTTTCTCAACTCCTTTTAATGATATGGGCAGGTGGTGTTTAGGTTTGTAAGGAACATTATCGTCCGAATATTCGGCAGGTTTATTGTCTTTATCGGCATAAACTCTGAAAAGAGAAAAATCACCTGTATGGCGGGGCCACATCCAGTTATCGGTATCAGCTCCAAATTTACCTATAGATGATGGAGGGGCCCCAACCATTCGAACATCTCTAAATGTTTCGTAAACCAATAAATAATATTTGTTTCCACCAAAAAAACTCTGAACACGTGCACTGTAATGAGTTCCATCGGTTGCTTTATTAGCAATTTGTTTACCCAGTTCACCAGCTTTTTCTTGCCTTTCCTCCTCGGGCATATCTTTTGTAAATTCAGGAATTATCTTTTCAGTAACATCTTCGATACGTACTAAAAATGTAACAGTAAGTCCGGGAGTTGGTATTTCCTCTTCTTTCGACATAGCCCAAAAACCATCTTTTAAGTAATCATGTTCAGTGGTGCTATGACGTTGGATTACACCGTAACCACAGTGGTGATTTGTTAAAATCAAGCCTTCTTCTGAGATTACTTCGCCTGTACAGCCTCTGCCAAAAATAACAATGGCATCTTTTAAACTCGACTGGTTAATACTGTAAATTTCTTCAGCAGAAAGCTCTAAACCCATCTCCTGCATTTTTTCCATATTCAATTGCTGGATAAGTGGTAATAGCCACATCCCTTCATCAGCTCTTAATAATGAGCTAAATGACAGTAACATTGTAAATAGTACAATAATAATCTTTTTCATAGTATGTAATTTTTAATTGATAATAAGTTTCTTTCTCATTGAATTACAAAAATGTTAGATTGATAAAAATAAATTCAGTTTAAAGATAAATCATAAATTTATGATTTTTATTTAATATACCTTTGCATAACAAATTTATTAAATTTTTTTTTATGATTACTGTGCCCCAAAAAAGTGATGTTTTAGCTCTTACACTCGATGATTTAAAAGACTTTCTGATTAAAAATAATGTAAAACCTTTCCGGGCCAAGCAAATTTTCGAGTGGATATGGAGCAAACATGTTACAGATTTTGATGAGATGACTAATCTTTCCAAAGATTTGCGGGAGTTATTGAAAATACACTTCTATTTTCAGGCAGTTGAAATTGAGCATTTGCAAGTTAGCAAGGATAAAACAATAAAAATAGCTTTTAAATTAATTGATGATTTGTTGGTTGAGGGCGTTTTAATACCAACAGATAACAGATCAACGGCATGTATTTCGTCTCAGGTAGGTTGTAGTTTGGGATGTGAGTTTTGTGCAACCGGTAAAATGGGATTCAAAAGAAATTTAACCGGTGGAGAGATTTTTCACCAGGTTACAGAAATTATGAAACTTGCCCACGAGCAATATAATCTATCTTTAACTAATATTGTATTAATGGGTATGGGCGAACCTTTATTAAATTACGACAATGTGCTGTCTGCAATCCATCATATAACTTCCGAAGATGGCTTAGGAATGTCGCCACAGAGAATTACTCTTTCTACTGTTGGATTATCCGGGATGATCAGAAAGTTAGCCGACGATGATGTAAAATTTAATCTAGCAATCTCATTACATTCTGCCAACAATAAACAGAGAACTGAGTTTATGCCTGTAAATAGAGGGAATTCATTAGAGGATTTAAGAGATTCGCTGGTATATTTTAATCAAAAAACAGGGCAACGGATTACTTTCGAATATTTATTGATGGACGGAATCAATGATTCGTTGAAAGATGCTAAAGAGTTTGCAGAATATTGCAAGAGTTTCCCTGTAAAAATTAATATTATTGAATACAATTCTACCCGTGATAAGCGTTTTAATAAATCTCCAAACGAATCGTTTGATCAGTTTGTAACTTTTCTAAAAAGTAAAAATTTGGTGGTAAATGTCCGCCGCAGCCGTGGGCAGGATATTGATGCTGCCTGTGGGCAATTGGCAGGCAAGAAAAGGTAAATTAAAAATTTAAACTTAATTGCTCGTCGAGTAATCGAAAAGACATTCGATGAAATGGTGTAGGGCCAAATTTCTTTAAAGCTTCCCTGTGTTGTTTTGTTGGGTAACCTTTGTTCTTTCGCCAGTTATATTCCGGATGCAATTCGTGGAGTTCATTCATAATATCATCACGGTAAGTTTTAGCCAGGATTGATGCTGCCGCAATGGAGTAATATTTTGAATCGCCTTTTACGATACACTGGTGTGGAATATTTTTATAATTCAAAAATTTATTGCCATCAACAATAATATGGTCAAATTTTGTTTTCAATTCATCCAGTGCTTTATGCATGGCTAAAATTGAGCTTTTCAGAATATTAATTTCGTCTATTTTTTTATTATTGATTATGCCAATGGCAAAAGCAAGAGCAGATTCTTCAATCTCTTTCCGGAGTAGATATCGATTTTTTTCGGTCAACATTTTGGAGTCGTTTAATAAGGAGTGAGAAAAATCTATGGGTAAAATTACAGATGCAGCTACTACGGGCCCGGCAAGGCATCCACGCCCGGCTTCGTCGCATCCGGCTTCCACAACACCTTGTTTATGATAGGTTAATAATTTAAGATTATTCATTGCAAACTTTTTCTATGCTTTTCCAGAATTTGTCGGCTGTTTTGTCCCAACTAAACTTCTGACACTGTATTTTACCTTTATTGATAAGTTTATCTCTTAAATTATTATCATGAAAGATTTTTATCATGGCATCAGCAATAGATTCTGTTGAAAAAGGATCGGTCAGTAATGCAGCATGGCCAGCTACTTCTGGCATTGAGGTTACATTCGATGTAATAACCGGTGTATTGCAATTCATCGTTTCTATAATTGGTATTCCAAATCCTTCAAAATAAGGGACAAAAACAAGAGCTAAAGAAGCTCCGTATAAATATTTTAAACTTTCAGGATTCATTCTTCCTGTAAATATAACATCATCTTTATATTTAAGGCATTTATAAATTTTTTTAATGTTTTTGGTTTTAAACATCTTTTCTCCAACAATTAATAATTTAATATTACTCGTGGTTTGTTCCTTAAATTTTTCGAATGCCAAAAGCAAATTACTAATGTTTTTTCGGGGGCTTAATGCTCCAACAAAGATGAAAAAATCATTACCATGAGTAAATTTTTGTTTTGTTATATCTTTTTCTTGATCTGATATTGGTTTATAAATATTGTTTGCACCGTTATAAACCAAATCAATCAAATCATTATTAACATTAAACTGACGGCTGATATCTTTTTTTGAAAATTCAGATACGGTAACAATACGGTCTGCCTTTTTAGCAAATTTTGGAAAAAAATATTGATAATATTTTCTTACAAGAAAAGGAAAATTTTGGGGGTAGTGCATGAAATTGATATCATGAATAACGGCCAGCGTTTTTGTTTTCGTTTTTAAAGGCAGATACCCGTCGGGAGAAATAAATAGATCGGCATTAATTTTTTTCAAAATTTTGGGAACTGAAAATTCAAACCACATGAAGAATAAAAAAGGATGCCGGGCTTTTGGGCCTAAAACAATAGGATGCACATTGGGAGCAAAAATAAAATCATGATCAAAAGGGCGGTCGAAAATAAAAAAAAACTGGTGTTCGGGATGGTTTTGGGTAATTCGTTTAAACGTTTCAAAAGTAAACCAGCCGATACCTTCCAGTTTGTTTTTAATAAGGAGCCTTGTATTTACTGCAATGTTCAAAAGAAAATCGTTTTAAAAGCGGATTATTTTATCTTTGTAACAAAGATGCTAAAAAATTGAAGAACTTTATTAAATACATCCTTCAAAAAACACTCGGGCTTGAGAATTATTTGTATTTGTTTGCCCGGTTTATGATTCTTAAGCTTCCATGGGATAAAAAAGAAAAAGATTTTGTCCGGTTTCTGGATTTAATTTTCGATAAAGGCGAGATTCTGGATGTTGGGGCAAATATTGGTGTAATGACCTATCACTTTTCAAAAAAGTTTTTTAATTCTACGATTCATTCTTTTGAACCTCTACCAGAAAATTTAAAAGTATTACAAAAAGTTGTAAATCATTATAAATTATATAATGTAAAGATATATCCGTTTGCATTAGGTAATAACAATTTTCAGGTAAAGATGATTATGCCTGAAAAAAAGCGGGTCTTTTTTCACGGGCTAAGTCATGTTGCTGGAATTAATGATGATAAAAGAGGCAGGGAATATTTTGTAGAGATGAAAAAAGCGGATGATATTGATGTGTTGAAAGACAAAAAGATTGTAGCCCTGAAAATAGATGTTGAGGATTATGAGTATTTTGTTTTACAAGGAGCAGAGAGGATCATTCGTAAAAATCGCCCGCTTATTTATTGCGAATTATGGGAGAGTGAAAATAGAGATAAAGCTTTTGATTTTATGAAGCAATTAAATTATCGGGCATTTATCTGTCGCAATAAAAAGTTTGAAGAGTTTCGCAGACAAACAGGTTGTCAGAATTTTTTCTTTATTCCCGGGGAGCGTTGCGAAAGGCTTAAACTTTGCTAAATTTGTAGCATTAATTATCAATGTTTTGAGAAGGATATTTTTTACCAATTTATCATTACTGCTGTTTCTGAACTTATTGATCAAACCTTTTTGGATTTTCGGGATTGATCGTACGGTACAGAATGTGGTTGGCGCCGAAGAGTATGGATTGTATTTTTCGCTTTTTAATTTTTCTTTATTACTTAATATGTTGCTCGATTTAGGTATTACCAATTACAACAATCGAAACATAGCGCAAAACAGCCATCTTTTAAGCAAATCTTTATCGAGTATCATTGGTTTGAGGCTTTTGCTGGCATTGGGATATGCTTTTGTTACCATTTTAGCAGCTTTGCTTGTGGGTTATGAAGGACGGCAGTTTTATTTATTGCTTTTTTTAATTTTTAATCAATTTGTGGCTTCGTTTATTTTGTATTTAAGATCTAATTTAAGCGGATTACATTATTTTAAAACCGATAGTATTCTTTCTGTACTCGACCGTACAATTATGATTGTTATTTGTGGATTTTTGCTTTGGGGTGGAATTACCGGCAATGAATTTAAGATAGAATGGTTCGTGTATGCTCAAACTGCTGCATACCTGCTTACTTTTTTTGTGGCATTTATTTTTGTTTATCAAAAGGCACAATTTTTAAAATTTAAATTCGATCGCACTTATTTTATTGCCATTCTTAAAAAAAGCTATCCTTTTGCTTTACTTTCTTTACTAATGGCCTTTTATTACCGCATTGATTCGGTTATGTTAGAGCGAATGTTGCCCGACGGAAAAGAACAAGCAGGAATTTATGCACAGGGTTTCCGAATACTCGATGCTGCAGCAATGTTTGCCTTTTTATTTGCCGGATTGTTACTTCCCATGTTTTCAAGAATGATAAAGCGTAAAGAATCTGTTAATCAACTTACTTTATTTTCTTTTTTTCTTCTGATTATTCCTGTAACAGGAATTACTTTTGCTTCCTTTTTCTACAGAACTGAATTGATTGATTTATTATACCATCAGCATGTTCATACTTCAGCTTCTATTTTCGGAATTTTAATATTGTGTTTTATTGGAATTTCTACCAGTTATATTTTCGGAACTTTATTAACTGCCAATGGGAATTTAAAAAAACTTAATATACTGGCTGTTGGAGGTGTTGTTATTAATATTGTTTTAAACCTGGTATTAATCCCTAAATATTTTGCCTTGGGTTCTGCTATTGCCAGTTTGGTAACCCAAACATTTATTGCAGCAATTCAGGTTATTCTGGCTAAGCATATATTTAATTTTTCAATAAACTGGAAAAGAATTGGTGTTTTAATGATATTTATTTTCGGGGTATTTGCTTTTTCCGGCCTTTCTGTTGATCTTAATTATAAATGGATTTATAAATTTTTTGCCATACTTGTTTTTTCAATGTTGCTTGCTTTTTTATTGCGCTTAATCAATTTAAAAGCATTGTATGATTTGATAAAAAATGGGGATGAGAATTGAAAGATATTAATACATAGAAAAGTTTTGTTTATGTTAAATTTGTTTAAATGGAGTAATATGAACATATTTGAATAAAAATGGAAAGAATTATTGACATTGAAAATAATAAAGAACAATTAAATTTATGGGTTTTAAAAAGCATTGAACTTTTTCAAAATACTTCATACTTAGATGATATTCTAGAGGTATATCCACTTCAAACTGCAAACCCAGTAAGGTTAGATAATAATCTTAGGCGAAGGATTATTTTAGCCCATCAAGATAGAAGAACCAATGATCTTATAGAAATATTACGACACGAAATTAAATTTCCTTATGATGAACCTCTTTGGTTTTTGATAAAAAATGTTCCAGGTTGTTTTGAAAATAATCCCCTCCAAATTGAAAGAATTGCACAGTCCCTGTACTCAATGACAGCAGAAGAAACTGTAATTAGGCTTGAGTCTGCTCCAAAATTAAATACACAAATGGGCCCAATGTTTACAAATTGGTTAAGAAGGAGTTTTCAGCTTTTAGAAATAGATGAATTTATAGATTCTTCTGACGGCATATTTATTTTAGATTCTTCAGAAGAAATTGGAAAAAACTTTATAAATAATGAGTTGAAACAAAATTTAGAAAAACGGCCTGATATTGTTGCAAAAGTAAATAAAACTTATGTTATTGGTGAAGCTAAATGGATTGGATGTTCAGGAGGCAATCAAAATAAACAAGTAGTTGAAGTAATTAACTTTTGTCGGAATCAAAGAGGAGATGTAAGAAGGATTGGTGTTATTGATGGTTACCCATGGGCAGTTTATAAAGCAGACGGAAATCTTATAAATGATAAAATTTGTGTGCAAGTTCAAGAGTCTGAATATAACTTGATTAGTGCTTTATTATTGAATAATTATTTGGAGTCTTTAATTTAGGTAGTGTAAATTAGTCTTTTGGGAAATATTCATAATAATTGCATTTAATATTTTCTTTATAAAAGTCATTCTTAATAACTTCGTATGCATGAGTTGAATTGTCTATTCCTATCCATTTTCTGTTTAATCTATTTGCAACTTTTAAAGTACTTCCAGAACCAGCAAAACAATCCATTACAATAGATGATTCATTTGAAGAGTTTAAAATAATTCTTTCTAACATTTCATAATTTTTCTGAGTAGGATAATTCACATATGACATCCCTTTATCCTTAAATTCCCAAACATCTTGTATTTTAAAACCTTTATGTTCTGAAGCTGGAACTATTTTTCTTGGATTCCCATTTTCTGACCATTCAATTAAACCTTTTTCATCGAGTTCATTTAGCATTCTTCTGCTATACCGCCAATGTCTTCCTTTAGGAGGGAATATTCCTTTCCATTCTTTTCCTGTATCACCATTAACAGTTTTTCCGGGTGCATGAATAGGGTTTGTAGTATAAAAACCATATTTAGGATGTTTTTTGGGAAATAATATTTTTCTTTTTTCTTCTGTAAGTGGTTCCTTTATTTCATTCCAGATATTTTCATTCCTGTTTTTTGTATAAAAAAGAATCATATCGGAAAAATTTCCATATGCATTTCTTGCAAAATTTTTTGGGTTACATTTAATTCTTGTTATGTCGTTAATAAAATTATTGAAACCAAAAATTTCATCCATTATTATCTTAACATAATGTCCTATTTTTTTATCAATATGAAGATAAATACTACCCTTTTCTGACATTAACTCTTTTAATAAAATTAATCTTTTTCTTAAGAATTCTAAAAATTCGCTGTTTACTAAACGATCTGAATATGCACTAACTTCATCGATCGAATTAAATTCTTGTCCAGTACCAAAAGGTGGGTCTATATATATTAAATCAATATTTTCTCGATATTGAGGTATTAATTCTTTTAATACAAGTAAGTTGTCTCCGAAAATAAATTTATTTTCTGGGTTGTGATGATTTTTTTCAACTTGTTTTAAAATTCCTCTCCTATTGTTAAAAAGTATCTCAAATTCATCAGTTTTATCAGTGTAAGATAAAGTACAATTCCTGCTTTTTCGGAGATATGCAATCTGTGGTTCTTCAATTATTGAATTTTGTGTTATAAATGACTCAAAATCTTCAATTGAGATACGATAACTTTTATTGATTTTTATTGCATTAAGTTTTCTATTTTTAATGTATTTTGAAACAGTTTGTCTTGTAACCTTTAGATTACTGGCTACTTCATCTAAAGTAAGAAATATTTGCTGACCCATTTGTTTATATATTAACACATTTTAACAAAAAACAATCAGTGACAAATATATAGAATATTTTGAAAAGTCACCATAGGTCATAAAGTAAAAAATTTATTTAATGGATATTAAATGTAAATAGAGTTAGTTTTTAAAATACTTATTTAAACTTCTTAATAATCGTTTTAATTTCGCTAACCTTGTCTTTTAGGGTTTCTTTGTTATTGGCTTCGGCTAAAACACGCAAATAAGGTTCGGTATTCGATGGGCGGACATTAAACCACCAGTCTTTAAACTCTAACCGGTATCCGTCAAAATCCATTATTTCCATAGGTTCTTCTTCGGCAACAAAATAATCTTTAAGTGCCTCCATGGCTTCTTGTTTTTGTTCTATTTTAAAATTCAACTCGCCCGAACTTTCATATTTTTTAATCCTGCCAATAAGTTCAGACATCGATTTACCTTCGTTTTTAAATCTTGAAAGGATATTTAGAACGATTAAAGCTGCCATTATTCCGGAATCGGAATAGAAGAAATCTCTGAAATAGTAATGGCCTGCCAGTTCGCCGCCATATATTCCTTTTATTTCTCTGAGTTTTGGCGAAGCATAGGCTCTTCCAACTCTCCAGGTATGCATTTTGCCGCCAAGGTTTTCTATATATTCTTTTACTGCTTTCGAAGTTCGTATATCTTCTAAAACAGCCATCTCCTGTTTGCCGTCGGGCAGGTTTTCTTTTTCGAGAAAATAATGCCCCATTAACCCAATAATTAAATCGGGCGATATAAACTGGCCTTTTTCATTAACAAACATCACCCGGTCGGCATCGCCATCGAAGATTATTCCTATATCGCATTTTTTTTCCAGTACAGCATTTTTAAGATCTGCAACATTTTCTTCAATCAAGGGATTTGGTTCATGGTTTGGGAAAGTCCCGTCCAATTCATCAAACAAATAAATTGGGTTTTTGCCTAAAACTTTTTTGATTAATAAACCAGCCATACCATTAGAGCAATCGATGGCAATTTTTAAATTCGAGTAATCCTGAACATAGGTTTTCAGGAATTCAACATATTCATCTTTAACTTTATAGTCGATTATTTTTCCTTTTTTATGGGCTACCAAAACTTCCCTGCTTTGAATCATTTCTTCCAGTTGTTTAAGGCCGGTGTCGTAACCAACAGGCAAAGCATTAGATTTGGATATTTTCATTCCGTTATATTCGCGAGGATTATGCGAAGCTGTAATTTGTACACTGGCCGAAAATTTATGCTTGGCAGTAATGTAATAAACCATCGGGGTAGTTGAAATACCAATATTATATGCATTTGCTCCACTATCAATAATACCTTGCGTTAAATACTCAAATACTTCTTCGGATGAATTACGAACATCCCGGCCAACCAAAACATTGTCGGCCTGTAAAAGTTCCGGAAGAAAATATCCAATCTTGTAAACATCATCTTTATTAAAATCCTCATTATAAATACCACGAATATCGTATGACTTAAATGCTTTCATAATTTTTTAATAATTAACGATTAAGAATATCCAAGAATAAAGAAGCTGTCCAAAAACTAGTTTTTTCTCGCTAACCTGCCTGCGGTTTACCAGCCGTGGCTGGCAAGCAGGGACGCAAAGACGCAAAAAAACAAAGTTCTATTAATCATCTCTTTGCGACCTTAGCGTCCCGAAAATTTTCGGGATTGCGAGAACTTTTCATAATATGACTTTCAGGACACCCTCTTCGAAAATTTATTTTGTTAAAGCTTTAACAGGTTCAATTCCTAAAGTAGTTCCTTCCTGTATCGCTTTAAGTACAGCCCCGCCACCTGTAAATATATAATACTTAGGACTATCGAGAGCTACAATATACAACCCCGGGAGTAGTCTTTTTAATTCCTGCATGGTATCACCTCCACCATAAAGTTTAACCGCTTCGTAATTTTCGTCGATCAATTCGTCTAATGCAATGGTTCCTTCATTAAAATGGGGTGTAAATCCCATTACAGCATTTACAAAAATGGTTCGTGCTGATGAAAATATTTTAGTAATTTTTTCTTCCTGGAACGATTCTTTAGCAATATCTAACACGTAATTTAATTTCGTGCCTTGTTTTAATTCATGGATATTATGAACACGATATTTCCCTTTTTGTCGCCCTTCTAAGGTATCTGATTCAACAATAAAAGGCAACTCAACTAATTTGCCTGGATATTTTTTACTAAACTCCACAAATTCTTTGGCATGTTTCATGTCTTCTTCAGATATTCCTTTGATCTCAATATCATATTTTGCCGATAAATAAGCATTGTAAATTACACCGCCTAATACCAGGTAGTCTGCCTTTTTGATAAGCGCATATAACGAATCAATTTTTGTATCAAATTTTGAACCTGCTACTACGGCTATAAATGGCGATTGAGGGCTGTAAATCCTTTCAAGGTTTTCAATTTCTTTTTGCATTAGAAAACCTGCATATGAAGGTAAATATTTATTAACACCAACTGTAGATGCATGGGGTTGCCACGAACCAAAAGCATCATTAACAAAAATGTCCGCTAATCCGGCTAATTGATTTGCAAACCTGTCCTGATCTGCTTCTTTGGCTTCTTCGCCCTGAAACCAACGCGTATTAGGTAAGTAAATACCATCAATTTTCCCTTCTTTTAATTCTCTGATTAAATGATTTATAGATGTTTCAATTCCAAGGTACCCCTTGTTTTCATGAGGATAAAAATCAGGAACTTTCATGTTAACATGAAGCTTGTTTCTCAGATACTCAACAATGGGCTCAACGGATGTGTCTTTACTAATATTGATCTCTCCCGTTTTTTTATCTCGCGGACGTCCCACATGACTCATTAAAATAATTTTACCTCCCTTTGCATTGATATGGTATAGTGTGCCTATGGTTGCATCAATCCGGTAGGGATCATGTATTTCTCCTTTCTTTACCACATTATGGTCAACTCTGACCAAAACGACTTTCCCGTTTAGGTCTGCATCCTGAATGGATGGGATGTTATATTTTTCTAACATAAATGCCTCCTCTTTTTGTTTATACAAATGAAAACACAATTTAATTTAAAATTGTTTCTTTCGCAACATGTTTTATAAATCTTCAGTAATGGCTTTTAAAGCCGGCAGTTGTTTTCCTTCGATATATTCGAGCAATGCTCCACCAGCCGTAGAGATATAACTTATTTTATAGGCTAAGTTAAATTTATTGACCGCAGAAATTGAATCACCACCTCCGATTAATGAAAAAGCATCTTTGTCAGTAGCACGCGCAACAGCCATAGCCACTTTTAAGGTTCCCATCGAAAAATTCGACATCTCAAAAACACCGATGGGGCCATTCCATAAAATGGTCGATGAGCTTTCTATAACCTGGGTAAACTGGTTGGCCGATTTTATGCCAATATCTAAACCCATCCATCCGTCTTTAATTTGATCAATTTCGCAATGTTCAATATTGGCATCATTTTTAAAATCATCAGCTATGATGCAGTCTGTTGGAATATAAAGGTTTACTCCGTTTTCTTTGGCTTTGGCCATAATCTGTTTGGCAGTTTCCAGATGGTCGTTCTCTACCAGCGAGTTTCCTATTTTACCACCCATGGCTTTTATAAATGTGTATACAATTCCGCCTCCAATAATCAGGTTATCAACTTTTTCGAGCAATGCCAGGATGATATGGATTTTAGTGGAAACTTTAGAGCCTCCAATAATTGCTGTAAAAGGTCTCTTGGCTTGTTTTACAACCTTATCGATATTATTGATTTCATTTTCTACCAGGTAGCCAAACATTTTATCGTTAGGGAAAAATTTGGAAATGGTATAAGTTGAGGCATGTGCACGATGTGCAGTACCAAAAGCATTAAAAACATAAGCATCGCCCATTTCGGCTAGTTGGCGTGCAAAGTTTTCATCCGCTTCGGTTTCTTCTTTATGAAATCGAAGATTTTCAAGCATCAGGCACTCTCCGGATTTTAATTCTTTGGCAGCATTTTTTGCTTGTTCACCAATGCAATCGGGTACAAATTGTATCTCTTTATCGAGTGATTTTGATATAAAGGGTAAAATATGTTTTAGCGATAAATTTTCGTTGTATTTTCCTTTTGGCCTTCCCAGATGTGTTAAAAATATTACAGAACCACCATCGGCTAAAATTTTACGGACAGTGGGCAGTGCAGTAATAATTCTTGTAGTGTCGGTTATCTCTTTTTTATCATTAAGAGGTACGTTAAAATCCACACGCATTAAAACTTTTTTACCTTCGAAATTATAGCGGTCAATGGTAAGGTTTTGTTTTATAGCTTTAATGCTTGGCAATTCTTTTCCTTCAAGATATTCAAGTAATGCTCCACCAGCTGTTGAGATGTAGCTAATTTTATGTGCTAAGCTGTATTTGTTAATAGCAGCAATAGAATCGCCACCACCAATTAACGAATAAGCACCTTTATCTGTAGCACGTGCTATAGACATAGCTATTTTTAGGGTTCCCATGGAAAAGCTAGGCATTTCGAAAACGCCAATGGGCCCATTCCAAAGAATTTTTTTCGAATTATCAATCACATCTGCAAATTTATTGGCCGACTTAATTCCAATATCCAGTCCCATCCAGCCGTCAGGTATTTCCATGATATCACAATGTTTTACATTGGCCTCATTTTTAAACTGATCGGCTACAATACAATCGTTTGGCAAATAAAGTTTTACTTTATTTTTTTCTGCTTTTTTAATGATTTGGCGGGCAAAATCCAAAAAATCGTCTTCAACCAAAGAGTTTCCAATATTGCCACCCATCGCTTTTGCAAAAGTAAATCCAATGCCTCCGGCAATAATTAAGTTATCTACTTTTTCAATTAACGCCTCGATAATATGAATTTTGGTAGAAACTTTTGATCCTCCTAAAATGGCTGTGAATGGGTGAATGGGTTGGTATAGAATTTTATCGATATTCTGAATTTCATTTTCTACCAGGTAGCCAAACATACTGTCTTTCGGGAAAAATTTAGCAATGGAAAAAGTAGAAGCATGAGTTCTGTGAGCTGTTCCAAAAGCATTGTTTACATATGCATCCCCTAAGCCAGCTAGTTTTTTTGCAAATTCTTCATCGGCATCGGTTTCTTCTTTATGAAAACGCAAATTTTCAAGTAATAAAACATTCCCGGGGTTTAAATCTTTAGCCATGCTTTCAGCTTCGTCACCAATACAGTCAGGTGCAAATTTTACTTCCCGGTCAAGTACTTTTTGAAGATGAGGTAAGATTATTTTTAATGACATTTTCTCGTTATACTCACCCATGGGCCTGCCAAGGTGAGTCAGCAGAATGATTGAACCTCCTTCAGATAATATTTTTTGAATGGTTGGAATCGCTGTTATAATTCGTGTGTCGTCTGTAATCTCTAGGTTATCGTTTAAAGGAACATTGAAGTCAACACGCATGAGTACTTTTTTCCCGGAAAAATTGTAATTGTCAATAGAATACATGGTTTATGCTTTTCAGTTTAGAGTTGTTAAAGATAAAAATATGCCGTTAAATTTTGAACTTAAATTTTCAGATATTTTTTTTATTTTTCAGATATATCTTGTTTATTGTTATTTTTGTTGGTAATATATTTGTGATATTATCTTTTAACGAACAATTTATATGCAGTTTAAAGAAGTTGTTGGTCAGCAAAAAATAAAAGAAAGATTAATTCATACAGTAGATGAAAATCGTATAAGCCATGCTCAGTTATTTTTAGGACCCGAAGGTTCGGGAAACCTTGCTTTAGCTATTGCTTATGCACAATATATTTCCTGTTCGAATAAACAAGATAATGACTCATGTGGCGTTTGCTCATCCTGTCAGAAATTTAAAAAGTTGATTCATCCTGATTTGCATTTTGTAGTTCCTGTAGCTACCTCAAAAAATGTGAAAAAGGACCCTGTAAGCGATGATTATATCAGTCAATGGCGTGCCTCTATTGTTGAAAATCCATATATTAATCAAAACAGGTGGTACGAAATTATTGAAATTGAAAATAAGCAGGGTATCATTAGTAAAAATGAGAGTTATGAGATTCTTAGAAAATTGAATTTAAAAACTTTTGAATCTGAATATAAATTTATGATTATTTGGTTGCCCGAAAAAATGAATACTTATGCAGCCAATAAATTGTTAAAATTTATTGAAGAGCCACCCGAGAAAACACTATTTCTTTTGGTATCTGAAAATTCAGAACAAATCATACCTACCATCTTATCACGCACACAGTTAATAAAAATACCAAAAATTGATAATGACAGCCTGTATAGTGCTGTCTGTGACCAATTGGGTGTTCTCCCTGAAAAGGCAAATGATATCGTTCATTTAGCCAACGGGAATTATTTCGAAGCCTTGAATTTAGTTCATGCAGGCGATGAAGACCTGGAACATTTTGAGCGTTTTACCAGTCTTATGCGATTAGCCTATCAGCGCAAAATAATTGATATCATTGATTGGGTTGATCAGGTGGCCAGAATTGGGCGAGAAAAACAGAAAGGATTTTTAGCTTATTCGCTTAGACTGTTGCGCGAAAATTTTATGTTAAATATTGAGCGTAATGAAATAGTGTATCTAACGCAGAAAGAATTAAATTTTTCTAAAAACTTTTCTGAGTTTATTCATCACGACAATGTGGGTAATTTATATGAGGTGTTTAACAGGGCACATGCTGATATTGAGATGAATGCTTACAACAAAATTGTATTTTTAGATGCAGCTTTAAAAATCGTTAAATTGATAAAAAAGTAATTTTCATTACTTTTGCATTTTGGAAAGCTCTTTAAAAATTTGGATTTTTACATGTATGTTAAAAAATGGAAGAGTGAAAAGGAGAGAATAATATGGAAAGCAAAGATAAACAAGATAATACCCCGGTAAGAAATATTTCTCAATGTGGAGGTATGCATCACGAAAATTGTAGCAAACAT
>CAZSIC010000081.1:14624-16314 GCA_964606845.1 uncultured Bacteroidales bacterium | reverse complement strand
TTGCATAATATCATTTTCTAACACCACAAAATCGGCCATTTTACCGGGTTCAATGCTTCCTTTCTCGTTTTCCTCGAATGCTGTTTTGGCAGCCCAGATAGTCATTGATTTTAGGGTTTCTTGGCGGGTTAATGCATTGTCGGTTTGAAAACCATTTTCTGGATAGCCTTCTAAATCTTTTCGGGCAACGCTGGCATAAAATGTAAGCAATGGATCGATTTTTTCAACCGGGAAGTCTGTTCCATTAGGAATCCATCCATTTTGATTTAGCAGCTCTTTAAAAATATAAGCATTTTTAATCCGCTCCTCTCCTAATCGCTCGTCTGCCCAGTACATATCGGATGTACAATGCGTTGATTGGATAGAAGGAACAATGTTATATTTGCCAAATTTATGCAAGTCGTTGGGATGAATGATTTGAGCATGCTCGATTCTCCATCGGCGGTCGTTTTTACCTTTCAGATAATCTGAATAAATATCTAACATCATTCGGTTGGCCGAATCGCCAATGGCATGTGTACAAACCTGGTAATCATTTTCATAGGCCAGTTTAGAAATGGTATGGTAAAATTCGAAAGGCTCAACAATCAGCCCATAATTTCCCGGATCATCGGCATAAGGTTCTATTAAAGCAGCTCCCCGTGAACCTAAGGCTCCGTCGGCATACAATTTTATGGATCGTACATTCAGGTAATCGGTTTTATATACTCCATGTTTAACAAAATGGTCAATATTTTCATCATTGGGCTCCAGCATAGCATATAACCGCAATTTCATGTCTCCTGCTTTTTGCAGTGAGTCAATCAGTACCACCTGATTTTTATACAACCCGGCATCGGCAACCGAAGTTAAGCCCACCGCAAAACAATTTTTCTCGCCCTGTGCAATGGCTTTTATCGTTTGTTGTTTATCCACCTCAGGTATTAAAGGGCTTACTAACGACATGGCATTGTCAATTAACACGCCGGTTGGTTTTCCATCTTTCACTAAAACTTTGCCTCCATCAATCTGCGTTTCAATAGTAATACCAGCCATTTCAAGGGCTTTTGCATTAGCAATAGCAGCATGGCCGTCAACTCTTTTTAAATAAACAGGTTTATCAGGGAATAGCTCATTTAACTTATCGTTTACAGGAAATTCTTTTACTTCCCAATTATTTTGGTCCCAACTTCGCCCTAAAACCCAATCATTATTGTACATTTCATCATGTTCCGTAATAATTTCCAATATTTCATCAAACGAAGTTGTTCCACGTAAATCGGCTTGCAATAATGTTAAACAATATCCGTAAAAATGGCAATGTGCATCAATAAATCCTGGATAGATAAACTTACCATCCATATCAATTGTTTTTTTTGCTTTATATTTAGACAGGATTTCATCTGCATTGCCTACAGCAACAAATTTTCCATCTTTAACCGCAAAACTTTCTGCTTCGGAAAATTCTTTATCAACGGTATAGATTTTTGCATGGGTAACAATTAAGTCAACATTTTTATTATCAGAGCATGCGCTTAAAAGCATCATAGTGGCCGTTAAAAAATAAAGTATTCTATTCATCGTATGATTATTTTGTGGATTATCAGATAAATATACACAATTGAATTTAAATATACCCTTTATGATTTTAAAAATTACTGAAGTGTATCTTGTTTTGTATACGATTCAATCATTGCATCATAAATGGCTT
>CAZSIC010000081.1:0-14524 GCA_964606845.1 uncultured Bacteroidales bacterium | reverse complement strand
CTGTGGAGAAAACACCAGCATGGCCGCAAACACCTCCTAGCATGGCAGCTCCAGGATCGTGAACATGTCCGTGAAGTAATTGCTTCCTGAAAATTAAATCGTTTTCGGTGGGTATTATTTCTGATTTTTCGAATCGTTCCAAGGGTAAGAATCCAGTACGATCTGCACCCAAAGGCTGATAAAAACATGAATCGACATAATTCTGGAATCTAACGCCGGTATAATTTTCTATTATTTTATAAAAATAGTAAAAGCCTAAATCACTATATCTATATTCTTTTTTGTCTACCAGATTAGATGATCTGATCATAGCAAAAATTGAATCTTTATAAGAATCGATAATATATAAATCTTCAGCTACTTTTGTATTGTAACCACCTTTTTTGTGATGAGAATAAAAACCTTCTTTAAACATAAAGTTTTTGGCGACATACGAATGATTTCCTATTTTATAAGGATATTCTTCAGAAAATTTTTTATTCAATAATTCTTTGTCAGGATATAATGTTTGAAGGGTAAAATAGTAATAAGGAATCCATCCGTTAAGCTGTGCCTGATGGGTTAATATATCTTTTATAAGTAAATCAGCTTTATTTGTGGTATCTAATTCAGGGAAAAAATTTGACAATTTAGCTTCGAGCGAAAATAGGCCCAGCTCATAAAGTTTCATTAAAGAAGGTATGGTAGCAACAATTTTGGTAATGGAAGCAATATCATAAATATCATTTTCCTTTACTTTATTATTTTTTAAATACGTATGATATCCAAAAGATTTATCGTAAAATACTATTCCATCACGGGCTGCAAGAATTCTACATCCGGGCGTTGATAAATTATTAATAGCTGCCTGGGCTATTGAATCAACTTTTTTTAATTTTTCTGATGAGATATCAACCTGCTCAGGGATTCCGTATTGAAGGCGTATTTTTTTTTTAACAGATATACCCTTTCCGGCAGGAAATGGATTATTAATTGTTACAGGCAACTTACCTGAAATTGCAATACCACCAAAAATAGCTTGTGCTGCATACTGCTGAATGGTTGGTTCATCGTCGTAGCACACTAAAACAGCATCTAAGTCCTGTAACCTATCAAAATTGCGAAGACTGTAAGGATTTGCAAAAGCACTAAACACAACTTTTGTTTCTTGGGCCAGATTACCCATAAATTGTAAATGCTCCTGTTTTACTTTATAATTTTTTGCAGGCCAAAAAGAAGTGTTGTGGATGCTGGTAAAAACAACATCATAGTCTTTTAGCATTTCATAAATAATATCAGCCTGCAAATCATCAAAAATATAATGATCAATGTTGGCATATTTTGAGAGTGTTTTCTGGAATGTAGTTATTTCGTTTGTATTAAAAGCCAAAGTAGCAAACTTTTGTTTTGCTAATGATTTAACCGGAAGAATATCGTCTTTGTTTTGAATTAGCGTTATACTCGATTTTATTAACTCACGTCGGGTAACATCATAGATGATTTGGTTTAAATCATTCTCCAAATCATCAAGCTGAATATAATTGTTGGTTTTTTTATATTGATCTAGCCCTGCCTGAAATTTTGCTTTTAGGATTTTACGACAACTTTCTTCGACTCTTTCTACCGGAATAGACCCTGATTTTACCTGCCTTTTAACTTTATGAATGGCTTTTGGGACATCGTCAGGAAAAAGAAGTACATCATTACCAGCATTTAGCGCTAAACACTCAATATCGCCCGATTTAAAATTCTGGGTAACTCCTTTCATATTCAGGGCATCGGTAAAAATTAGTCCCTCAAAACCCAACTGGGTTTTAAGTAAGTTAGTAACCACCTTTTTTGATAAAGTAGTTGGCAAATGAATATCGGGCTCAAGAGCAGGAACACTGAGATGAGCTACCATAATACCTTTTACTCCGGCATCAATCATTCGCTGGAAAGGAAAAAGCTCTAAAGAGTCTAATCTTTCTCTCGTGTGGCCTATTAAAGGCAAATCATAATGAGAATCTATGTTTGTATCGCCATGGCCCGGAAAATGTTTTGCTACAGCAATAATACCGGCATCTTGCATACCATCCATATATGCAATTGATTTTTTACTTACATTGATTCGGTCTTCGCCAAAAGAACGCACATTAATAACCGGATTGTGTGGATTATTATTTATATCAACCACCGGAGCAAAATTAATATGTATGCCAAGCCGTTTTAGTTGTTCGCCAATATCGTATCCCATCTGGTATATCAATGAATCGTTTTGAATAGCACCCAGCATCATCTGACGTGGATAATTCATTGTTGAGTCCAAACGCATACCTAATCCCCATTCTCCATCGATAGCGATCAGTAATGGAATATCAGCAACAGATTGGTAATCGTTTGTTAGTTTTGCCTGTCGAACAGGGCCTCCCTGAAAAAAAATCAATCCACCAATTTTATATTTTTCTATTAATGTTGTAATCTCTTCCTTATGACTTTTATCTTTATTAGAATAAGCAGCAACCATAAACAGCTGTGCAATTTGCTCTTCGAGTGTAAGTTCATTCATCACCGAATCGACCCAATGTTGTTCCTGGACTTGAATAAATTCAGGCCTTCCGTTTTGAGCAAAAAGCTGATTTGTTAACAAAAAAATAAAAAGAAAAATTATAGTTCGGAATGTATACGGTTTATTCATAACAATTTAGCATTAACAGGTCAAACATCTTTAGTGATGATTCAACACAAAGATAATCTTTTGCTATAATTGCGCACAAAGAGATTACAGGAAGTTTTGTGTGTTTAACGACATTTTATTAACATCCGGATTTTCTTAACGCTTAAGAAGGATATAGTTTTTGAAACCGCCAAGGGTTTTATCTCCCAGCAGATTTTTTTCAACCCATGTTATTAGCCTGTATTTTATTCTTTCGTGAGCATGTTTTTTTCTTGTTTTAGCGGGTTTCCCTGAATATTGCAATTCATCTTCCCAATTAAACTTGTTTATCCATTCTTTCATCACTTCAGGGTGCGTTTCATCAAATTTCGCTAACTGATTTAAAGGACCATAATCAAAATTGCGATAGAATTTTTCTTTTTTATCAGCTCCCGATTCTCCTTTATGGATTGTGTCCAGAGCCCGCATTTTTTTCTTCATTAAAGCAGGAGGCCTTACCCACCCATAATGATAAACTTCAGCATCTACTTTTGCCACTTTTAATTTATAGGTTCCCTCTTGTTGTCGGTAATTAATACCATCAAAATTTGGAATCCTGCGAAAAGATTGTGCTGATTCCCACGAATGAATCTCCGGATCATTACGGATAATCCTTATTTCGTTTTTATACCACTTATGTGAGATATGATAATGATTGTAATCGCCCCAAAAATGCTTGTACCGAAAAAGCAGCCCTTCAACTTGTTTATCGTCAAGCAATTCTTCGCAACGCTTTTTAATTGCTGACAAATATTTCTCATGAATTACCTCATCGGCCTGTAAATAAAATAACCAATCGCCGGTGCAATAACTTTTGGCTATATCGGTTTGGTGGGCATTTTCCATCCCGTTAGGATATTTTTCTAAATCCCAAACGGTATCTATAATTTTTATTTTATCGCTTTGAATACTTTCAATTTCCTGGCAGGTTTTGTCATCATCATCGCTTTTTCCAAGGGCTACGATAAATTCGTCAACAATAGGTAATATTGACATGATGGCGGGTTTTATGGGATAATATAATTTATCCACATTTTTACCCATTGTAAATCCACTTATTCTCATGCTGCATTTTTAAATTGTACTTGCAAACATAAAAATTAGAAAAGATAAATCTCAGAAAAACGAAAGAAAAATGATTTTATTTTTTATCATAATAATTCGTGCTTTCAAATATTTTATCGGCCGATTTGGCAATAAAACCACTGTATAATTTCCCATTCTTATCGGGATAACGTTGGGCAAATTCGTAATAACAGCCTGGTATGCTATATTTCCCTTCTTTAAATTCAACATCAATATGGTTTGCCATAATACTGGATTGCCGGAGTAATTCTTCTTTTGTTCCTTTAATCTCACCACCCGAGGTATTTAATATAAACCCATTGTCTTTTAAAAACTGGTTAACTTTCACTATGTTATTATACTTTTTCAGTCCATTAATACTTACTGTAAAATGGTTGGCACGGAAACCATAAACATAAACCCAGGCAGCATATTCCGATTCATCGCGTAATTTCAGATAAGTGTCATACGACGGAGTTCCCCAAATATTTCCTGCAAATACTAAATCATCTGATTGCAGCTTTTTTTCCGGTGCCTTTTCCACAATTTCATTAACAGTTTTTTGTAAAAAATTACTAAAATCTTTGGTTTTAAGCTGACTAATAAATACTCTGGGAGCATCTTTATCCGACTTATGTTCAAAATGCTTAGCAAATAAATGTTTTGCCTCAAATTCATAGGCGCCCTTTTCTTCATAACCATTTTTTAGGAATGGCTTAGCTAAAACATCAATATTTACTTTCGGATGGTCGTAAGTTCTGAAAGCAATATGGTCGTTTAAAACTCTTTCTCCGGCATTGGTAAAAAGATCATAAACTTTTTGAGCCGATGGATTTTGTGAGGTATAATCAATCCACAATTTATTAAAAATATCATCCAGTTTTAACATGGTACTTTTGTTTTAGAATTTAACATTTTTATAAAAAACAATTGTTGGTATAATATGTTCAGAAAATAAAAAAAACATTTTACTTTTAAATTGTAATAAAAACGGATTATTTGTGTCAAAATTAAAAACCTGAACCGGTAATTTTCCTTAATGGACGATAAATTATTAATAGAAAAGATTGCTGTACAAGACGAAAACGCTTTTAAACTTTTTGTTGAAAAGTATCATCAGATGGTATTGAATATATGCAATAATATTTTGCATGATTTTGATGATTCGATGGATGTTTCGCAGGAAGTATTTATTAAGATTTATGAGTCTATCGATCAATTTAGAGGCGACTCGAAGGTAACGACCTGGCTTTATAGAATCGCCGTTAATAAATCACTCAATTTTTTACGCTCAAAAAAAAGAAATAAATGGTTTGCCAGCCTGGATGTACTTTTTGGCGATGAAAAAAAACAAATTGACCCTGAAGATGATGCGTTGCAGCCCGGTGAAGATATGGAAGTGGATGAAAGTAAAAAAGTGTTGCATGATGCTTTAAAAAAATTACCTGAAAAACAAAATATTGCTATCGCATTAAACCATTTTGAAGATTTAACATATAAAGAGATTTCGGATATTATGCAAATAAGCGTATCTGAAGTTGGAGTATTAATTAACAGAGGGAAAAAGAAATTGCAAAAAATCATAATCGATTATTATAAAAAAAATTAAACAGCATGTAATAAACTGTTTAGTTTAATTGTCTAATTATAAAAAAGCTAACATGAAATGCAATAAAATACATAAAATCCTTTATCGTTATCAACTGGGAACTTTATCTCCTCAGTTGAAAAAGGAAATAGACAAGCACTTACTAAATTGCCCGGAATGTTCGGCTATTTATGCAAAGCTGTTTCAAACACTAAATCATTTAAACGATAAAGATACCCTACCTGAGCAACCTTTTTATTATACCCGGTTAAAACAACGAATGGAAAATAAAAAAGAACAAACCGAAACGGTATGGAGTAATGGAATTGCTAGAAAAATTTTACAACCAGCTTTATATTTAGCATCATTAATTTTAGCAGTATATATTGGAATACTCATCGGTTCTGGTACCAATAGCTACGAAACAAAACTGGCTAAAAATGAACCAACAGAAAATGATTATATAGAAGCATTTGTTGAATATCAATATTTAAACGATTTTCAAATTGAATCGATTGAAAATGTATTGATTTCAGAAAAAAATGAAGGAAATGAGTAATTTTAGAACAAAATTTTTGGACAATGAATACACAAACTAAAAAGCACTTAATAACAGGCTTGATAATATTTCTTGTGGTGGTAAATATCGCTGCGTTATCGACTATTATTTATCGAAATCAAACCCAACCAAAACCTTTAGACGACGATTATATACAATTCAGGCAAAGAGTCGATGAACAAGGGATGTACCGTTTTTTTAGAGACGAGCTTCAACTTACACCAGAGCAGTTTGATAGATTTCGTGAGATTAATGAAAAAAACAGACAACAATCAAGAGAAATTGCAAGAAGAATGCATAGCAAAAGATTAGAAATGGTAGAAGAAATTTCAAAAGAAAATCCTGATAACAAAAAATTAGATCAAATTGCAAGTGAAATAGGATCTTTACATTATGAATTAAAACGAAATACTTATCATCATTTTTTAGACTTAAAAGAACTCTGCAACAAAGAACAGCAGGAACAATTACAACATTTGTTTATTCGAATGATTGATGACCAGGGTTTTGATAAACGTTCAAGAAGAATGAACAGGCATCCTGAACGAAAAGGCAGAGATGGCAGGCAGGAAAGAAAACCTTAAATTAATAATCAAATGCTTTACTGCCTTTCTTTTGATTCCACCATTCGTTAATCCGATCCAAATCGTTGGTTGTAGGTTTTAATTTCTGATGAATAACTTTTTGGGTCTTACGCTTCATTTTTCCATAAGTAACAACTTCTTCTCCTGCTTTTTCTAAAGCCACCAAAACCTGGTTTAATTTTTTAAAAAGAAAAGGATTATCGTATAATCCTATGGCTGTTGTTCTATAAATTTCACCTACAATCGGACAATGTCTGTTATGCGCCAGGGCTTCGAAGAAAGCTTTTACTGGTTTAAAATTTTTCATTTCCCAAAATCCACAAATGGAAAAAATTACCATTGATTGGTTTTCATGAATGTATTTGCGTGGATGGCGAACACCATTTATTCCTTCAATCATGTAGGGATAAGCCCGCGAAACGGAACGGTCAAAATAATTTTTAAGCACACCCGGAATATTGTCGGCATAAATGGGAAAAGCATATACTATAATATCAGCATCTGAAAGTTTTTCGGCCAATTGATGAAAATCATCTTCGCTATGATAAATACATTCACCGGGTTTATTTATCCAACAAGAAAAACATCCAACGCATGGCTTAATTTTAAATTGATTAATATAAATGGTATTAACTTTTGATTTTTTTTGCATTCCTTTAATAAAAGGTTTTAAATAAAAATCAGTATACCCTTTTTTGCCACGTGGCGAAGCATTTAGCACCACAATCTTTTCAGGTTTTTTCCAGTATCTCTGCGGATTTTTTTCGAATTTAGTTACAGGATCGGTAGGTACCCACAATTTTTTTTTCAAAAACTTTTTGGGTATTACCCTAAAAAACTTAATTTCTCCATTAAATTTTAACTTCCGGGTAATAATTCCTATAAAAGGGTTCAGGCGTCCGAAAGCTAAATCGAGCCAGTTATAAAAACTCGATTTCACAGTTACATTTGGATTTTCTGCAGTGCCTTCAAAAAGTTTTAATTCTGTATGATTTGACTGTATATAGCAATCATAGTTTCTATTTTCGTGGGTAAAATGAAATTGTATAATTCCATTGTCTTTTTTATCATGATCGGGGTAGAATTGCTGTAATTTTTCTACCATATTATGCATAATAGCAATGGGCGATAAAATTTCTTTCATAAAAAAGTTTATTAACTATACATATCAAACATAATAAAAATAGTTAATAAACCCGAAAAAAAATAATATGCAAAGTACTTATAATTCTTTATCAGACAGTTTTTTTATGTGAGGAATATACTTTTGATCAGTAATTTGAATGTGGTTTAACAACCAGTTTTTTAAAAAGTTAAGAATTTCAATTGAGATAGTAACTTTTCCTTTTTCAAAATCGGCTTTTAATGTGTTGAGTTTTTCCACAAATTTTTGATGTTCTTGTTTATGTTCATCAAAATCAGCATAAGCATATTTTATCATCATTTTTTCTTCGGCAAAAAAGTGTTTTTTGGTATAATCGGTTAAATGATTGAGAATATCTTCCAGATGATTTTTAGCTTTTCCTTGCGACATCAATTCAAACAACTCGTTAATAAGTATGACTAGACCTTTGTGCTGGTTGTCAATTTCTTTAATTCCCAACTCATATTTATTTGACCATTCAATTAGTTTCATTACTTTTTATTTAATATTCAATTCGATATATTTTAAAATATTCTTCAAACAATAAATACTCAAAATCCGGATAATTTACTATCCCATACATCGCCTGAGGCTCAAAGGCAGTAACAATTTTATATTTGTAAAATTGATGGGTTGGTAAAGCAAAATACTTCTCTTTTAAAAATTCATGATTTATTTTTTCAAAAGCAACTACCGGATAATAATTTTCTAATTCCTCATCAACGCTACGGTGCAAATTTAAAATTTTATACCTGAAAATTTGATCTTTTTCGTTAGTATCATACTTATAAAAAGTGAAATTTGAACGTTTAAGCCATTCTACAAGAAAAGTATCAGAAACAGGAATTAAATAAGCTTTTGGAATTTCAATATCAAGTAGTGATTTAACTTCATTATGAAATTCATGAACCATAAACATTGTATCCTTTTCAGTTTTCACTGATTTTAATAAATATCGAAGCGTATCGCTCCCTTTGAAATGATCCATACGGATAGAGACTTTCTCTACTGGATTTGGCTTTTTTGTTTTGTTTCGAGCTTCTTGCACCATTTGATCAATGTCAGCAATATTAAAAATACTGGTATTTAAAATTGATTTAGCTGTTAAATACTGGCTTTTAGCTCTTCTTTCAATTTCAAAAATTGAGTCGCGACCATTTTTACCTTCAACAATAAACGACAGGGTATTACAAATACCAAAACTTTGCCGCCCGTCGTTAATGTCAACTGTGCTGTACCTTAATCTTTTACCCAGTGCAAAATTCCCTAAGGTATATTCAAAAAATGAGTATCCACTTTGCTCAACATCTTCCTTTACTTTTGGGAAAAATACTTCATAAAAATAATTTCTAACTTTTTGATCAATATTAATATTTGTAAGCCCGCCAAACTGAATATCAAAATCGCGGCGGTATCCAAAATCCTGCCAGGAATCTGAATAAGGGTAATATTCATGAAAGTCTACCGTAACAACAGGTTTAAGTTCATGAAAAATATCCTGAATTGCTTTTGCTTCTATTGATTTTAAAATTAAATGATCTCGGTTTAAATCAATTTGATTGGCTGTTCGTCTTTGGTTTAAGTCAGCACCATCAGGATTAGCTTGTGGAATTATGAACAAATCTGCTTTTTCGAGCCATTTGGTATATTTCCCGTTGGCAAAATCTTTTATTAGCAGAAGTAATCCTTCTTTACCGGAAGGTTCATTGCCATGTTGCTGGCCTATAAATAAAATAGATGGTTTTTCTTCTTTACTAAGTTTTGAAATTTTAACTATCGGTATGTATCTTCCTTTAATTGTAGTGTCTAAAATTTGATAATCGATATTTGGGGATTTATCATCTGCTCTGTCTAAAAACTCTAATATTTGTTGGTTAGTAGACAATGAATTAAAATTAGACTCTTCGAGCGGTGTTTCAATTCGAATAGAAGTACAGCAATTTAGTGATACACCCAAAATTACGAATGAAAATAAAATAATCCTTTTCATCTTTTATAATTTTAATTATGAATAAAATACTTGGAACCAGTAAATAAACGGTTTCTTGAAGGGTGTATGCGTATCAAAAATAGCAAAAAAAATGAATTATTCCCAAAAAAATGAATTATTAGACATCAGCAGAAACAGAATTATAAGGGATTGTGAAATAAAAATAAGAACCTGATTTTCCATCTGAATCGACATTTAAACTGCCCTCTAAAATTTGAACTAAACCTTTTGAAATGGATAATCCCAAACCTGTACCTCCGTATGTTCGGGTAGAAGATTCGTCAGCCTGCCTGAAACGTTCAAAAATAATTTCTTTTTTTTCTTTTTGAACACCAATGCCTGTATCTTTAACATAAAATTCAATTTGTCTGGTTTTTATTTTATAACCCAGCTCAACAAAACCTTTTTCGGTATATTTAAAAGCATTGTTAAGCAAATTACTTAAAATCTGAATAATTCTTGTTCTATCGCTATAAATAAACGATTGATCGTCGGGCAATTCCTTTTTCACTTTAAAATCTACTTCTGGTTTAATTATTTCCAGCCCGGCAGATTTATATGACTGGTATAGTTCATCAATCATTTTATTTACAGAAAATTTAGTAGGATATAATTTAATCTGGTCGGACTCAATTTTTGATATATCAATAATATCATTAATAATTTGCAGTAACTGATTTCCCTTACTATGAATGATATTTATAAATTCGTTTCTTTTTTCTTCAGTTAGCCTGGAATTTTTTATTAATTGTGAAAATCCCAAAATACCATTCATTGGAGTTCGAATTTCGTGCGACATATTTGCCAAAAACACAGATTTAAGCCTATCGGCATTTTCAGCACGTTTCATGGCTTCAATAATTTTTTCCTCGTCTTTTTTACGTTGAGTAATATCGCGTATAGATGACATTAAAAAGATTTGGTTGTGGATATTTACACTGCTTAAGCTTACCTCTGCAATAAATGGTTTTTTATGATGGGTTAAATGAACCCATTCAAAAAAATGAGACTTACCGTTTATACAATCTTTTATAATCTTTTGTGCTTCGTTTTTTGACTTTTTGCCCGATGGTTGATATTCGGGAGAAAGATTTAATATTGTGTGGTTAACAATGTCTTGTTTCTTACATTCTAACAGCTCTAATGCTTTTGTATTACAATCAATAATAATATCATTCTGCAGTAATACTATTGCATCGTTTGAAAACTCAAATAATTTTTGATACTTCGTTTCAGCTTCAATTAACAATTTTTCCTTTTTCACTCCACGAAAAAAGATATAAGCGAAAATAGATAAAATTACCAGAGCAATAATTAAAAATATTACACTCATTTTTTGCTTTAGCAAACGAACTTCCTGGTCAATATCAGTTAGATAAACACCGGTGCCAATAATCCATTTCCATGGTTTAAATGCTTTTACAAACGATATTTTTGGCAAAACCAGGGTTGAATCGTCTCTAAGTTGCCATTTATAACTTACATAACCTTCTTCATTAGATTTTACAACATCCACCATTTCATTAAAAAGATACTTCCCGTCCGGGTCTGCATAATCTGATAAATCATTACCAATAAGGTTGGTTAAATAAGGGTGCATTATCATTTTGGGTTGATAATCATTAATCCAGAAGTAATCTTTATCTTCCTGTCCATACCTGATATTTTCTATATGGTTTACTACTTGCTTTTTAGCTTGTTCTAAAGTTAATTCGCCCCTGACATATTTTTGGTTATAAAAATCAACTGTATTCCATACACTAATTGTTATTTCTTTAATGAGCTCTTTTTTGCGTTCTTTGATACTATGTTCGAAAGTGGGTAAAAAAATCAATGCGAATGAAAGTACAAATAACAGGAATGTTATTAGCAAAGGAATAAACAAGTAATGGAGCCTTATGCGGAAATATTTTGTAAACATTAGCATTTTTTTTCAAACGAATAATAAAGATAAAAGGATAATAATAGAAAATCAAATTAATTTTCTAAGAGTAAAAAAAAATTGCAAATAACAAAAAGTTATTCCACAATGGTAATATTTTTATACAATCGCTTGTTTTTAAGATCATTAATATTATTTTGTAAAGGGTATTTATTCAACTCTTTATACCTATTAGCATGATATGCCGGCCTGTATTGATTCATGATATTTATATGAATTCCATTATAAAAAGTTTTATCAGCAAAATCTAAAAATTTATCAGAATCGGAAATATTTTCCGGTAATACCAGATGCCTGATTAATAACCCACGATAGGCTATTTTGTTTTCTGTTTTTAAATCTCCAACTTGTTTGTACATTTCTAGAACAGATGATTTTGCATGATAAACATAATTATCTATTTTACTGTACTCATAAGCTTTTTGGTTATCGAAATATTTAAAATCAGGCATATAAATATCAAAAACTCCTTCGAGCATTTGAATTGCTTTTTTAGAGTCATAACCACCGGAATTATAGACTAAAGGTATATATAAACCATTAGGGATTGCAATTTTTAGCGCTTTTAAAATGGCCAAAATCTGGTGAGAAGGCGAAACAAAATTAATGTTATGGCAACCATCTTTCTGAAGCTTTAGCATGATGGCAGCTAAATCATTAACTGAAATTTCTTTACCCGAATTAAGTTGCGATATATCATAATTCTGACAATAAACACAACGCATGTTGCACCCAGTAAAAAAAATGGTTCCTGATCCTGATTGCCCAACCAATGGTGTTTCTTCACCAAAATGAGCACCATACGATGAAACAACCGGAGAAGCACCTGTTTTGCAATAACCGTATTTTGTAGAATTTAAACGATCAACTTTACAATTATGCGGACAAATAATACATGAACGGTACTTTTCTGTAAACCAATCTATCCGATTGAATAGTTCGCCCGAATGAAATAAATTAATATATGATGGTGTAGTACTTTCAGCCATTTTGTTCACACTCTGTAAAAATCAATTAAACATTTGCAATTTATTTTTGTTAAAAGGATTATAAAATATAAAATGTTTTTTATCTATAACAATAAAATTATGAACCGAACCATGATAATAAATTTAACACACATTCACATGATTTTAATAAAGCTAATAGTATATTGTAGCGGATATTTGATGCATCATGGCGAGCTGCATCTGTCCGCTAAAATCAAAATTATAAACAGATGAAAAAAATAAGATTTTTAAGCACACTAACAGCTTTATTCGTTATTACACAAGGATGCATTTATCAAAAAGTTACCGAATCGGAAGTTTTTAATCCCGTAAAAGAGTATGCATTGGATGAGTATCTTTCTTTTCAAAGATATTTTGTGGATAATACTGACACAACACAACTTGAATTATGGCATATATCAGAGAAAAAACCTGATTTTAATTTAATTTTTTTATCGGGAAACGGTAGCAATGTACGTTCGGCTATTCCTTTTTTTAATGAATTGACCAAACAAGCCAATTTAAATATTTTTACTTTTAACTACAGTGGCTACGGACTCAGCGATGGAAAGCCAACAATTAACGGAATAGTAAAAGACGGAAATATTGCGCTAGATTTTTATAACCAGAATTTAAACAATAATCTGCCAACAATCATACTAGGCTATTCAATGGGTGGTTATGTAGCTTTAAACGTTATGGATAAAGATTTTATCGATCAAATCATTATTATGTCAACCTTTACTTCGCTCGAAGAGTTGGAAGATTATTTAATAAAAGATGCACTACCCTGGATTATACGTCCGTTTTTAAAACTCGATATTGATGAACAAATATATAATCTCAACAATAAACCATTAGCAGCAAAAACATTAAAACCAGCACTTGTTATTCATGGAGATGCTGATAATTTTATTCCGCCTGCAATGGGAAAAACTTTATATGATTTAATGCCTTCAGAATCTAAAAAATTTGTATCCATTGATGATGCAGATCATAGAATGGTGCTTAAAGATGAAGAGAAGTTGAAAGAGGTAATTCAAGAAATTTTAAATTTCGCTGAACAAAATAATCATATTGCTTTGGATTAAACCGTTTCATATATTTGTGTAAAAATAAAAGATATGAAAAAAATATTTTTACTTTCAATGTTGGTTTTATTGGTGAATTCAATTTATCATCCAGTATTCGCACAACAAAATGATGAACATAAAGAAACAGCACTGCTTATCATTGATATCCAGGAATTTTATTTTCCCGATGGATCAGTTCCCTTAGTTAATCCTGAGGAGGCTGCAATAAATGCCAGCGAGCTATTAAACGAATTCCGAGACCAGGAATTAACCATTATCCATATCCGCCATAATGCAAGTTCTGGAGCAGATATTCATCCCATTGTTTTGCCTTTAGAATCTGAAAAAGTAATATCCAAAAACAAAGCAAATGCTTTTATCGATACCGATTTATTGGATTATTTAAAAGAAATTAAAATTACAGATTTAGTTATATGCGGGATGCAAACACACATGTGTGTAGAGGCCGCTACAAGAGCAGCTTCTGATTATGGTTTTAATTGCACTGTTATTGAAGATGCCTGTGCAACAAGGGATTTGAAATTTGGCGATATAACCATTAAAGCCAGTGATGTACATTATTCAACCCTCAGCTCATTAAACAGAACTTATGCAACCATAAAAACAACACAACAGATTTTGGACGAACTAAAATAAAGATTTTTATTAACAGTTCTCAATAAACGGGTTTATCCCGTTTGTTAAACATTATATAGTTCCATAAACTCAGCTTAATCCCTGAATATTTTATTGTGTATGCTATTAAAAAAAGGATCACCGGCTTCCAGCCGGTTCTTAAGATAGATTATAGTTCTCAACCAACGGGTTAAACGTAAGATTCTGGCATCGATATTATTCTAATGTCATGTCAACGCTATTTTAGTCAGCCCAAGTCTTGTTCTTTTTCCTCAGCTCG
>CAZSIC010000080.1:0-16654 GCA_964606845.1 uncultured Bacteroidales bacterium | reverse complement strand
AAGCTACAGTACGTAATTTTACTAACTTTGGTGTTTTTGTTGAAATTGAAGAAGGAGTTGATGGATTGATCCATATCTCTGATCTTTCATGGACGAAGAAAATTAAGCATCCTGCTGAATTTACTTCTATTGGAGAAACTATTGAAGTGGTAGTTCTTGAAATCGATAAAGAAAACAGAAGGCTAAGCCTTGGTCATAAACAGCTTGAAGAAAACCCATGGGATGTATTTGAATCAGTATTTACAGTTGGTTCAATACACGAAGGTACAATTGTTGATTTATTTGACAAAGGAGCTGTAATAGCATTACCATACGGTGTTGAAGGTTTTGTTACACCAAAACACCTGGTAAAAGAAGACGGAAGTGCTGCTAAAGTAGATGAAAAACTACCTTTCAAAGTAATAGAATTCTCAAAATCAGCCAAGAAAATTATTCTTTCTCATAGCCGTGTATTCGAAGATGAAAAGAGAGAAGAAGCTGCAACTGAAAAGAAACAAAAAACTGTAGCCAATAAAAAAGGGGTTAAAAAGGTCAAATCTAATCTTGAAAAAACCACTTTAGGCGATATTTCTGAATTAGCGTCGCTTAAGAATGAAATGGAGGAAGAACAAAAGAAGGAGATAGCAGAGAAGAAAGCTGAGATGGACGCTAAAGAAAAAGCTAAAAAAGTTGATCCTAAGAGTGAAACTAAAAAAGCTGAAGCTGAAAAAGAAGAGCCAAAGAAAGAAGAAAAGAAAGTAGAGAAAAAGGAGGAGAAAAAGGCTAAAACAAAAGCTAAAGCTGAGGATTCTAAAAAAGAAGAAACAAAAAAAGACGATAAAAAGTCTAAAGAGTCTAAAGACGATAAAGAAGATAAAGAAGATAAAGAAGATAAAGCAGCTGAATAGTACTTTTATTTAATTTAAATTTTTAAATCATGGAATTTAAGATTGAAAAACTGGAAAAGTATACTTTAATTCAAGTAATGGAGGAAAAACTGGATACCAATGTGGCTCCTAGTTTGAAATCCGAATTGGTTTTAATCTCCGGGAAGGGAGAAAAAAACATTATACTTGATTTAAGTAACTGCCGCTATTGTGATTCTTCCGGTTTAAGTGCTATACTTGTTGCCAATCGTCTTTGCAAAAATGCTAATGGTACATTTGTCCTTACAGGATTAAACGATGCTGTAGACAGATTAATAACCATATCGCAGTTGGATACAGTATTAAACATTGCTTACTCCAACGAAGAAGCAGTTGATATTGTTATGGCAGAAGAAGAAGAACGAAACGGTTAAAAACAGGTAGATTTGACTTTCGAATTAACAATACTCGGAAGCAGTTCTGCTGTTCCAACTTCGAAAAGAAATTTAACCGCTCATGTGCTTAATGCCCATGAGCGGTTTTTTTTAATCGATTGTGGTGAAGGTACTCAACTCCAAATACGAAGAAATAAAATCAAGTTTGGAAAAATTAACCATATCTTTATCAGTCACCTACATGGAGATCACATTTTTGGTTTATTTGGCTTAATTTCAACTTTTAGTTTGTTAAACCGACAAACGGATTTACATATTTATGCCCATCAAGAACTCGAAAAAATTTTAAACCAACATATTCAATATTTTGAGCGTACGCTGCCTTTTAAAATCGTTTATCACTACCTGAATTCTAAAAAAAATGAAATCATTTATGAGGATAAAAGAATTACGATTGAAACAATTCCTCTAAAACACCGAATACCAAGCTGTGGGTTTTTGTTTAAAGAAAAACCACATTTAAGAAATTTAAAGAAAAATGCCGTACAGAAATACGAAATCCCTATAAAGGAAATACAAAAAATAAAAGAAGGTGCTGATCTGACTTTAGCTAACGGGTCCATAATTCCAAATGCTGAATTAACGTTAGCACCCTATAAACAGCGCTCGTATGCTTATTGTACCGATACAGCTTACGCTGAGAAAATTGTTCCAATATTAAAAAATGTTGATTTACTTTTTCATGAAGCAACATTTACTGAGCAATTGAAAAGCCAGGCTAAAAAGACTTTTCATTCTACAGCAAAACAAGCAGCTACCATTGCTCAAAAAGCTAATGCAAAGAAATTAATTATAGGACATTTTTCAGCAAGGTACAAAGATGTTACTCCATTGATTCAGGAAGCTCGAGAAATTTTTGCTACAACTTTTGCTGCCGAAGATGGAGAAAGATATGTAGTTGAATTAGAAAGAGAATCATAGAAATTGGTATATTTACAAAACAAATTTTAAAATTTTACAACCATGAAAAAAATAATCCTTGTTGTAACTGTTCTGTTTTTTTCTGTTTCGTTGATGGGACAGAAAAAAGACAAAGCTATTTTTGTTGAGTATGAACCCGGGTTTTATCAAAATTTTATTTTGAAAGATGTTTCTGCTGTTGAAGAAAAACTGCAAACAAAAGAAAAAGATCTAAAGTTTATGATGGATCATTCTGGTATGGATTTACCCAATAAAGTTGATCTTTATAAACGTGAATGGGCAAATCCTGTAATATCGCAGGGAAATGCAGGATCTTGCTGGGCTTATTCAACCATTTCGATGTACGAATCAGAAATTTACCGATTAACCCAAAAGAAAGTAAAATTATCGGAAATTTTTATTGTTTATTATGAATATGTTGAAAAAGCAAGGCGTTTTGTTCGCGAACGCGGAAATTCTCTGTTCGGACATGGCTCTGAAGCAAATGCTGTTACACGTATCCTAAAAGATTATGGTGCAATGCCACAAGAGCTATATACGGGCTTGTTACACGGAAGAAAATATCATTCGCATGATGCAATGTATGATGAGATGATGGGATATCTGAATGCAGTAAAAAAGAATAATGCCTGGAATGAAGAAGTTGTGCTCGAAACAATTAAGAAAATTATGAATCATCATATTGGTCAGCCTCCTGCAGAATTTACTGTCGATGGTAAAAAATATACTCCAAAATCTTATCTTAATGATTATTTAAAATTTAATCCGGATGATTTTGTAGAAATATTATCGTATAAGCAAGAACCCTACTGGCAGCAAGTAGAATATAAGGTTCCTGATAACTGGTGGCATAGCGATGAATATTATAATGTACCACTGGATGTATTTATGGGTATTGTTAAAAAATCAATTAGAGATGGATATACGATAAGTATTGGTGGTGATGTATCCGAATCGGGATTCTCAAGAAAAACTCAATGTGCCATGGTTCCAACGTATGATATTCCTTCAGATTATATTGATGAAAATGCGCGGCAGTTCCGGTTTTCTAATAAAACTACTACCGATGATCATGGGATGCATTTGGTAGGATATTTAGACAAAGATGGGAAGGACTGGTACCTGATAAAAGATTCAAGTAGTGGTTCAAGAAATAATGATAAAAATGCTCCAGAGTTTGGATATTATTTTTTCCACGAAGATTATGTAAAACTAAAGATGATGGGATTTACCATTCATAAAGATGCTGTAAAGGATATCCTGAAAAAGTTCAAATAAGTCAAATTTTTTAAGTCCCGGTTTCGGGACTTTTTTTATACATTAATATTATCTTTGCAAAAATTTAATTACTGCCTGAAAAATAAAAAAAAATGCACGAGAAAATTCTTATCCTTGATTTTGGTTCACAGTATACTCAGTTAATTGCCAGAAGAGTTCGAGAACTGAATGTTTACTGCGAAATTCATCCTTTCAGTAAAATTCCAACGCTTGATTCATCATTTAAAGGCGTAATTTTATCCGGAAGCCCTTTTTCTGTCCGCGATAAAAATGCTCCAATTCCTGACTTGTCTGAAATTAAAGATAAGTTACCTTTGTTGGGCGTTTGTTATGGGGCACAATTTTTAGCGCAAAATTATGGTGGGGAAGTTCTGCCATCAAAACACAGGGAATATGGACGAGCACGGTTAAATCATATCGATCAGGATAATCGTTTAATGAAAGGACTCGATTTAAATACCCAGGTTTGGATGTCGCATGGTGATACGATTACACAAATACCCGAAAATTTTCAGGTTATAACAAGTACCAGTGATGTAAAATTTGGTGGTTTTAAAATTATGGATGAAGAAACCTATGGCATTCAGTTTCATCCTGAGGTGTATCATACAACACAAGGCAGGCAATTATTAGAAAATTTTTTAGTTGATATATGTGGTTGTAAACAGGATTGGACTCCATCTGTTTTTGCCGATGATACAATTGAGGAGTTAAAAGAGAAGCTGGGTAATGATAAAGTAGTGCTGGGATTATCAGGTGGAGTTGATTCTTCTGTTGCAGCAGTTCTTTTACACAAAGCAATTGGCACAAACCTTAACTGCATTTTTGTAGATAATGGATTACTTCGAAAAATCGAATTCGAAAAGGTAATTGAATCTTACAAAGATATGGGATTAAATGTGGTAGGGGTTGATGCTAAAGAGCAATTTCTAAGCCAGCTAAAAGGTGTTTCAGACCCGGAAAAAAAACGTAAAATTATTGGACGTGTTTTTATTGAAATTTTCGATCAGGAGGCGCATAAAATAAAAGATGTGAAGTGGTTAGCCCAGGGAACGATCTATCCTGATGTAATTGAATCGGTATCTGTTAACGGCCCTTCGGTAACTATTAAATCGCATCATAATGTTGGTGGATTGCCCGAAAAAATGCATTTAAAAGTTGTTGAACCTTTAAAGTTATTGTTTAAAGATGAAGTAAGGCGTGTAGGAGCTTCATTGGGTATTAAAAATGAGCTTATTAGCCGCCATCCTTTTCCCGGTCCGGGTTTAGCTATTCGTATTCTGGGTGATATTACCCCTGAAAAAGTTCGTATTTTACAAGAAGTTGATGATATTTATATCGAAGGTTTAAAAAAGTACGATTTATACGATAAAGTTTGGCAGGCAGGTGCCATCTTACTTCCTGTGCAATCGGTAGGTGTTATGGGTGACGAAAGGACTTATGAAAATGCAGTTGCTCTGCGTGCAGTTTCTTCTACCGATGGAATGACAGCAGACTGGTCGCATTTACCTTATGATTTTCTTAGTGATATTTCCAATAAAATCATTAATAATGTTAAAGGAATAAACAGGGTTGTTTATGATATAAGCTCAAAACCACCTGCTACCATTGAGTGGGAGTAACACAGAACTATTTTTGATCTCTGTTGTTACTTATTTATCAGGATTAATAAATTATGGCAAGTTATAACCAAATATTAAATTACAAAGGTTTTTTTAATTATGCTATTGTAAATAAATTACTTAAAGAGTTATTCGAACTGGAACAGTTTGGGGAGCTTGATACTAGAGCTTATAAAAAAATGCAGATTGCTATGGTTGAGATGCTGGAAAATAGTTACAAATACATCACTGATGAGGTTCTTTCAATTAATAACACTGAATTTTTACCTGAATTTAAAATTATAAAAGAAAGCAAATGCTACAGGTTAATAGCTTCAAATCCAATATATCATAAAGATGTTGATGATTTAAAGCAACATATAGATAAAATAAACCATGCTGGATTACCTGAGTTGCGGAGATGGTATAAAGAAATTTTAAAAAAAGAAATTTATACTAAAAAGAAATCTCCTGGTATTGGATTGATACGAATTGCAAAAGTAGTACGAAATAAATTTAAATATTCGTTTCAGAAAATTGATAATAAATTCTTATATTACACACTCGAAATATTGATTAATACTAAATAAAAGACTTCAAAATAGATGGAAAACCTTTATATTGAACCAACCGAATTTACTCCTAAAGTTAAATTTGATATTAAAAATCAAAAGTTTGAATTAATTGGCGCATCCCGTCCTGAGGATGTAGTTGCTTTTTTTGAATCGATTATTTATAAGGTTGAGAAATATGTAAACACTATTTTAGAAGAGAAAGAAAATTTAAGAAATTTTCACTTTCATTTGCTTTTTGATCTTCATTATATGAACTCTGCCTCATCAAAATATATTCTTCAGATATTAGATCATTTTAAAAATTTATATCGTAAAGATGCCAAAATAACTGTTGATTGGTATTATGAGGATATTGATGACCAGATATTTGAAGATGGCGAAGATTTGTCGGATGTAATAAAAATTCCTTTTAATTTAAAACCAAGAAAATAATTTCGGTTTAATATTTGTTATACTATTATACATAATCTTAAAATCTGAATATGATGAAAAAAATAACTCATTTACTATATATTACTCTATTTTTAACAATCTTTCCTTTTCAACTTTTTTCACAATATCTAACAGAAGATATTTTTAAGTTTAGCAGGGCTTTAGGTTATATTTCATCTTCGTATGTTGATTCGGTTGATAGCGAAGAATTGATTGAAAATGCACTTGTTAATATATTAAAAGAACTTGATCCGCACTCTGTCTATATTCCAGCAGATGAAGTAAAAGAGATGAACGAACCTTTAGAAGGAAATTTCGAAGGAATTGGAATCCAGTTTAATATATTAGACGATACCATTTATGTGATATCGCCAATTTCCGGAGGCCCATCAGAAAAAGTAGGCATTCGTGCCGGAGACCGTATTGTTGAAATTGATGGCGAAAATGTTGCAGGTGTTAAAATATCTACCACAGGAGTTCGTGATCGTTTACTGGGTGAAAAAGGGACAAAAGTTAAGGTAGGCGTTGTGCGAAAAGGTGTTAACGAAATTCTACATTTTACAATTGTTCGCGATAAAATCCCAATTTATAGTGTTGATGCTGCATATCTTGTAGATAATGAGATTGCATACATCAAAATAAACCGGTTTGCATTAACTACAGTTGAAGAGTTTAAAGAGAAAATAACCAGTCTTAAAGAACAAGGAGCAAATTCAATCATCCTCGACCTTAGAGCAAATGGAGGAGGATATCTGGATCAAGCGATAGAGCTTGCCGACCAGTTCTTGGAAAAAGACAAATTAATTGTTTATACAAAGGGATTGAAAGTTCCAAAAATGGAAAGTCTTTCTACCAACGATGGAATTTGCAAAGAAGGAAAAGTTGTTATTCTAATTGATGAAGGATCTGCATCTGCCAGTGAAATTGTTTCGGGTGCTGTTCAGGATTGGGACAGAGGGATAATTATTGGGCGACGTTCGTTTGGTAAAGGATTGGTACAAAAACCCATGTATTTACCTGATGGATCGATGATTCGATTAACTGTAGCCCGCTATTATACACCTACCGGAAGGTTGATACAAAAACCTTATGAGAATGGGACTGAGGAGTACGCTAAAGAACTGTTAACACGTTTCGAACATGGTGAGTTTGTTACCAAAGATAGTATTAGTTTTCCCGATTCGTTAAAATATTATACCCTGGGAAATAACAGAGTAGTTTATGGTGGGGGAGGAATAATGCCCGATATTTTTGTGCCAATTGATACTACAAAAGTTACAAATTATTATAGCAAATTAGTAAGACAGGGTATTTTAAACTCTTTTGTGCTCGATTATTTCGACAAACATCGTGATGACTTTAAAGCAAAATATCCTGATTTTGAATCCTACAATAATAATTTTAATGTTGATGAAAAGCTTCTTTCACAATTGTTTGATTACGGGAAAGAAAATGATGTTGAAGCTAATGAGGAAGATGAAATTGAACAATCCAAAGATGATTTAAAATTAATTCTAAAGGCCTTAATTGCTCGCGATTTGTGGGATATGAGCGAATACTTCCAGATTGTAAATACCCGTAATAAAGGTTTTATTAAAGCAGTTGAGGTAATTAAAGAATGGAATAAATACCAAAAACAAGTATTGAAAACTCCGTAAACCTACACTTTTTAATATCTTTGCAGCTCTTTAAAGGAATAACACAATGCTTCAAGAGATATTATTTTGGATTTCAAATAACTATATTGAACTATTAGGTGCAATATTCGGATTATTATATATTATTCTGTCTATTAAACAGAATATTTGGTGTTGGCCTGTTGGCCTTATTACTTCGGCGTTATACATATATGTTTTTTTTGTTACCAAATTTTATGCCGACATGGGTTTGCAGGTATACTATCTTGTAGTTAGCATTTATGGATGGTATTTTTGGATGTATGGAGGAGAAAGTAACAAGCAAGACGATCTTAAAATATCTAAAGCTGGATTTCGAATGTCCGCTTATCTTGCACTGGCCACAGTAGTACTATTCTGTATGATTGCATTTATACTGGTAAAATTTACCGATTCTGAAATCCCATACTGGGATGCTTTTACAACTGCTGGGAGCTTTGTAGCAACCTGGATGCTGGCACGAAAAATAATTGAGCATTGGTTATTATGGATAATTGTTGATGCAGTGTCATTAGGTTTGTATATTTACAAAGGTTTGTATGCTACGGTAATTCTTTTTGCAGTTTATACTGTGCTTGCTATAACCGGATATATTGCATGGAAAAAAGAACTGAAAAAAATATTAAAAAAGTAGTTTTAATCGGCCCTGAGTCTACTGGTAAAACCGAATTGGCTAAATACCTGGCAAATGTTTTTAACTCAGTATGGGTACCTGAATATGCCCGTGAATATATCGAAAAAATAAACCGGCCATACACTTTTCAGGATGTGGAGCATATTGCCCAAAAGCAAATAGAGCTGGAAAGTGAGTATCGTTTAAAAGCAAAACAATGGCTATTTTATGATACCTATTTAATTATTACAAAAGTATGGTTCGATGTGGTTTATCAAAAAGTTCCGCATTGGGTCGATCAAAAAATAAAAGAGAGTGATATTGATTTATTTTTACTTTGTAATACTGATATCCCATGGGAACCAGACCCTGTAAGAGAAAACGGAGGAGAGATGAGGGAAAAATTATTTGCGATATATGAAAAAGAATTAAAAAAATATAAATTCAATTATAGAATTATTCATGGGGAAGGTGAGAAAAGATTTAAAAATGCAGTGAATATTATTAATGATTTTTTTAAGATTCGATAAAAAATAAAATTTTAAGTGAAAGAACAGCAAAAATTTAAAATGTTGGCTAAAACCTTCCTTGGATTAGAGGAAGTTTTGAAAGATGAATTAATCAAGCTCGGTGCTTCGGATGTTAAAGCAGTGAATAGAGCCGTCGAATTTTCAGGAGATAAAGCTTTGTTGTACAGAGCTAATTTTCATTTACGAACGGCACTTAAAATATTAAAGCCTATCGCTGAGTTTAAAGTTCATAACGAGAACGAATTATATGATGCAGTACAATCCATTCCATGGGATACAATATTTGATGTAAATCAAACATTTGCTGTTGACAGCGTTGTATATTCACAACATTTTTCGCACTCAAAATATGTGGCATTAAAAGTAAAAGATGCCATTGTAGATCAGTTTAGGGATAAATATCAAAAAAGGCCTTATGTTGAAACCGAAAATCCTGAAATACAATTAAACCTGCATATTTCGGATAATTTGTGTACTATTTCGCTTGATAGTTCAGGCGAATCATTACATAAAAGAGGGTATAGAAAAAAAGCTACTAAAGCACCTCTTAATGAAGTTTTAGCTGCAGGAATGATTTTATTGTCAGGTTGGGATTTGCAGCATATTTTTTTTGATCCCATGTGTGGTTCTGGTACATTGCTTATTGAAGCAGCTATGATTGCTTATGGGGTTTCTCCCGGTATATATCGAGAAAAATTTGGATTTGAATCCTGGAGAGATTTCGACAGCGAATTGCTTGAAACAATTTATGAAGAAGAGTCTGTTAGCAAAACCTTTAATTCTAAAATCATTGGTTCTGATGTTTCCGAAATTGCTATAAGTATTGCAAAAGAAAATATTGCTAATGCAGCACTTAAAAGAAAGATAGATATAAATATTACTCCAATTGAAAATTTTAACCCTCCTGAAAATGAAAAAGGTGTTATTATAACAAATCCTCCATACGGAGAAAGATTAAAGAAAAACCAGCTAAAAGAATTTTATAGCACATTGGGCGATTTGTTTAAAAATAAATATGAAGGATATAATATTTGGTTGCTTAGCAGTAATTTTGAAGCGATTAAATATATTGGTTTAAAACCTTCCCAAAAAATAACTTTATATAACGGCCCTTTAGAATGTAAATTCCTGAAATATGAAATATATCAAGGAAGCAGGAAGAAGAAATATAAAAATGAAGAGTAAAAATTTTTAGTATAAAAAAAACAGCTATTCATCGTCTTTTTTCCTACGATTAAAAAAAATAATTTTGAAAGATGCACTTTCTTGTGTACTTTTAATACAATTTAATTAGTTTCATGAAATAAATAAATTATAAATAATAAGTTCAATCTTTAAAATGTGAACCAATTTTTAATAATATTTGTTTTACGTATAAAAATGTTTTAATTTTATACAACTTGTTAAAAAAATAAAGTGAAAGCCTATATGAGCTTTGATATTGACCGGCAATTTTCGGAAATGAATAATGGTGATGTGCTTCTGGCCTACAAAGGGAGTATAACCGCAGAATTGATAACAAATGTGCTTGGTGTTGTTGAAACCAAACTTGATCATGTTATTGAAAAATCTATTACCAAAAAGAAAATCTATAATATATTGGTTGAAAGCTTACAGAATTTATATCATCATGTTGATGAGTTACCTGAAGAGTTAAACAATGAACTGGATATTAATTTTGGAATTTTTGTTGTTTCTAAACTGGATGATAGTTATGCAATAAGAACAGGTAACTTTATAAGAAAAGACAAAATAAAAAGCTTAAAAGAAAGACTGGATAAAATAAAATCTTTAAACAAAGATGAATTAAAAGAGTTGTACAAATTTGTTTTAAATAATCAGAAGTTCTCTGATAAAGGCGGTGGAGGATTAGGATTAATTGATATTGCCAGAAGAACTGATGGGAAAATTGATTATCAATTTAATGATTTTGATACAGATTTTTCTTTTTTTAATTTAAACGTCGTAATATAGTAAATTCAAAATAAAAATTTTAAATATAGTAATCATATGGAATCAATTACAGTAGAAGGAACTCCTAAAACACCAACAGTTAACTTTAATGCTGATACAGGTATTATTGAAGTCAAAGGGAGATCAATTCCTGAAAATTCGATTGAATTTTATCGGCCACTAGTTGAATGGCTTGAAGAATATGCAAAAAATCCACAAAAGCTAACAACTGTTAATATACAATTAGAGTATTTTAACACAAGTTCTTCAAAATGTATTTTAGATGTTTTTAAAAAACTCGAATCAATAAAAAAAGCTCGCAACGAAGTAATCATTAATTGGTATTACGAAGAAGATGATGAAGATATGCTTGAAGCCGGAGAAGATTACGAGTCAATCATCCGTATTCCATTTAAAATGATAGAAGTTGTTGATTAAATTTTTATATAAAACTTAAAGTTTGATCTAAAAGGTATATTTTATTAAAATACCCACATTTTATTGTGGGTATTTTTTATTAACTTTTTTTGATTTTAAACTTACTTTCTTCGAAAAAGTTAAGGGCTTTTCTTAACAATCTAAAGTAAAGAACAATGAACAGTATTATTGTCATAAACCAGATCACTGCAATATTTACTTTAAAAGTATCGTAATATTTTCCCAGGAACTGTTTTCTGGGTGCATAAAAATGTGCTTTTATGAATTTGTTGGGTGGATCAAGGAAAATAGGGTCAATTTTTTGAAATAACTCACCTTCATATTCAATGATTCTATTAATTTCGTTTGAGTTTTTAAGCAGTTCGGCCAAATTTTCATTATAATTTTCTCGTTTTAATTTCATGAATTTAGCTCTTCCTTCTTGTGTTTTTTGGTAGTCCGAAATAATATTATCTTTTAAATTATTGGCTTTGTTATAGAGTTTTATGTAATATTTGTTTAATATATCTAAATATTTTTTTAAGTCCTCAATCGTTTCTTGATCAATTTTTTCAGGATAAAGCCGATCGAGTTTATCAAATTTCACAATTCTTCCTGATTCACTTTCTAACTCTTTACCAATTTCATGTCTTAATAATTCTAAATTCTTCTTTATTTCTTCTTTATTATCTTCGTTATTTAGATGTCTTTCTATAAAAGAAACTTTGTTGTTTAATGTTCTTATCCAATAGTTCTTTTTAAAATCAGAGATACTCATAGCTTTATCGTAAGCATAAAACTGTTTTTGATAATCATTTTCTTTAAACTGATAAACAGCAAGCGCTTCGTATGCCCAGCGAGCTGTAATTATCTCGCCATAAAAAGGTATGTCTCTTGGATTTGAAATATTTGGATTAAGTTTCTCGAATTTTACAATAATACCACTTAAAATAAGTTGCGGAATAATTAAGAAAGGGATTAGTATATAAATGGTTATGACAGTTTTAAAACTATCTGAAATAACCAGTCCGAGCATATTAGAAAAGCACCAGGCACTAAAAAGAACCAGCCAGTATTCAAAATACATCCCATTAATTTCCATAATGGAATTACCGATTAATACAAACATAAATGCTTGTATAGCCGATAAAGTAAACTGAATTGCTATTTTTGAAAACAGGTAACTGCCCCAGCTTAAATTAAGAAAAGCTTCTCTTTTTAAAATTTTTCGATCTTTAATAATTTCTTCAGCACTTACTGTGAGGCCAATAAATAATCCAACAATTACTGCCATAAAAATATAAACCGGCAAATTGCTATTTTCGCTTAGGCTGTATCCAATTTCGTTGCTTACATTAATGTTGTAATATTTAATAATATAAGCCAACAAGAAAGCAAGTAAGGGAGCTTCCAGTAAATTAATAACTAAATACTGTGTATTAGAGAGCTTTGAGAGTACATCCCTTTTTACAAAAACGAAAAACTGTGTAAAACGGCTAGGTGTTTTAAATGATATTTCAGGCACTTTCCTTTCTTTCGGAGGTGGTAAATCTGTTCGAGTTCCTATTTTTTCACTTTCTTTTATCTTTTCTCGTTCTTCTTCAAAGTTTTGTCTCCATTCTGAAGGCGATATTTTACGTTCACTGGTAAAGTTTCCGTACTCATCCAATACTTTTGTTTCAATGATATTAAAAATTTGCTCCGGGTTAACATTTCCACAGCAATGACACTCACTTTCACTCCAGTTAGCATGTTGAATGCTCGACTTAAAATAAATGATCGAATCAATTGGATCGCCATCGTAAATTAGGTATCCACCATTATCAAGAATTAATAACTTATCGAACATTTTAAAAATATCCGATGATGGTTGATGGATAACCACAAAAACAAGTTTTCCTTTTAAGGTTAATTCTTTAAGCAGGTCGAGAATGTTTTCTGAATCGCGGGATGAAAGCCCTGATGTGGGTTCATCAAGAAACAGTACAGCAGGTTCTCTTATCAGTTCAAGGGCAATATTTAGCCTTTTTCGTTGGCCGCCACTAATTTTTTTATTAAGCGGTGTACCTACTTCAATATCTCTTATTTCGTATAATCCAAGATTTTGTAGCACATCAAGAACAGCTTCCTGAATTTCTTTTTCAGAATAATTATCAAAACACAGCTTGGCGTTGTAAAATAAATTCTGATAAACGGTTAATTCTTCAATCAGCAAATCATCTTGAGAAACATGTCCAATTAATCCTTCAATTTCTTCTTTTTCGGAATGTATATTGATTCCATTAATTAAAACTTCTCCTTCTGTCGGAGCCGATGTTCCGTTTAATACATTCAAAAGGGTTGATTTTCCGGCTCCACTGGCACCCATAATTCCTACCAGGCGGCCGGATTCTTCTGAAAAATTTAAGGTATGCAGTCCAATATCACCCGATTTAAATTTATATTTGATACTTTTTGCTTCGAATAAAATTCTGGATTTTATCCTGTCAATATGAAAACGGCTGATAATATCGCCATAATAAATGGGACGTATTTTAGGATTGCGGATTGATGCCCCGTTGTTTAAAACATAAACTTTTTCTTGTTCTAATAACTGTCCGTTAAGATATAATTCGCTTTCGCCAATATATTTAATATAATACATATTGGCCGAAGAAACTTCTAAAACTCTCAATTGCCCTTGAAGCGCCGGATGCTCCATATGAAAAACTTTATCCATGATAAAGTTTTTATTATTGTCTATAATTAAAAGCTTCTTGGTATAGGGTATTTTATCAAAACCAAAAAATACATAATCTTCAATTTCCTTATACTCTTTGTATGGTATATGAAAGCTGTCTGCAACAGTAGTAACAAAAGCCATTTCCTGCTCGGTAATTTCTTCTCCGGATTTTACAAATTCCAGAAGTTGAACCAACACTACATGCTTTTGTCTTTGTGTGAGTTCCTCGTTAATTTGGGTACATATTTTTAGTACTCTTACCGAACTGGATGCAGTTCTTTTTTTGCGTTTACTTTTTTCGCTTAATTTTTCCTGGTGAATTTGGTAATAATCATCAAATACTTTTAAATAAGCTTTAACGGTTTCCTGGTTTAATTGTCGCTTTAGAAAGTATTCAACGATTGACCTACGATCTTTGGCATCGCTTGTGGGATGTGCAATAATTGCAAATAACTGCATTAATGCTTTTAATATTTGCTCACTCATAGGTTATTTTTAATATGTCCCTAAAAAGGTTGATATATACGAAAATACAATTATTTTTCTTTAAAACCAATTAACAATAATACTTCATCTTTTACACGCTTATCATTTTTTAGTTCAATTTCAATAACGCAGTCAACCGTTGATGTAAATGAAAAATTCCAGTAAGATGTATAATTGTAATCCCTGTTACAAAAAAGTAGATTTTTTTCGGAATCGTAAACTGAGAAAATTAATGGTATTTCCTTATTATCGGTACAGGCAATAATTCTATAGTTACTGTCACCATAAAATGTTGTGAAAAATTTGGCTTTATTGTTTTCATCAAGCTTTGCTCTATATTCCTGTCCACTGGAAATATATCCCGAATTCAATAATTTATCACATTGGCTGATACTTGTGTTTTCCTGACAGTATAGATATGTTGTTGATAACAAGCTAATTAAAAATATTAAATATTTTTTTGAGGATAATATTTTCATTTTTAATAAATAATTTGATTCCTTAAAGATGCTATTTTATTGGCAATGGTTCGTAAATGGTATTCAGAAATAATAATATTTGATGTACTTTTTATTTCGGTTAATTTTTTTTCAGGATGAATAACAGGTGGCTCATAAGAATAATTATAAATTATGCCATCAAATTCATATGCTAAATCAACCAACGAATCAATTAAATCAGTATATTCAGGCGATTTGTAATAATAAGGCGATAAAATTTCAATAAGGTTATCCAGAGGGTGTTTTTGCTCTCCTAATCGGTTGATAATTTTTCGATTTTTTGTATCAATTGCATTTTGTGATAAAATATATAAACTTTCAATCCATCCTCCTGCAATAATAAGTGCTCCAATATCTTTTCGATTATTGGCTTTTAAATATGAATCAAACTGTTTATAAGTATTTGTTAAAAAATGCAACAATGTATCCTGGTTATCAATGTTATTTTCAATTCTTTCAATAATTTCTATTTGTAAAGCACTATGTATTCCTATTTCCTGACTAAGTTTTTTTATTACAGTAAAATAGGAAATTACATCAGGTACCTGATCGTAAATATTTAAATAACCCAGGTCTGTACCATAGATGCCAATATTTAAAGCTTTTTCAAAATTTGTTGTATAAGCCGAAACATGGTCAGCAGGGTTAAGCAATGATTTATTAAAATCCAGGTTGCTTTTTTTTATGGAATAAGTAGCTTGATAGGGTGATGGTAAAGTAAATAATGTGTTATTGAATTTTATTAAAACATTAGAAGTGTCAATTTTTCTAACAGGTTGTATAATTTGTTTTTCTTTTCCGGATTTATTATTACATGCTGAAAAGAAAATTATTATAGATAAAATCGCACATGTTATTATTTTCTGATTCAATTTTAATAACGTCATTTCATTGTTTGCTTCAATATTAAACCAAATAAAAAATCTTTAAATATCAAATATACTAACATTCGAGCTATAGTTATAACTTCTGCTGATTTATTTTGTTTAATAGGTTAAATTTATTGATGAACCATTTTTTTTACCGGATAATTAGTTCAATGGGTTTGATATTTCTTTAATGAGTGGAAATCAAAAATTAAGGAATAAAAAAATGTAATTTTGTGCTCCCAAATATTGATTGATTGAAAACTTCAGTAAAATATAAAGAAATCTGGAAAATTGCTTACCCGATTATTTTAGGGAGTATTGTACAGAATATTATTAGTGTTACCGATACAGCTTTCCTTGGTCGTGTGGGTGAGGTGGAACTTGGTGCTGCTGCTATTGGCGGCGTTTTTTATCTTACGCTTATAATGCTTGGTTTGGGTTTTTCTATCGGAACACAAATTATTGTAGCCCGACGTTTTGGAGAAAATAATAATAAGCAAATTGGAGCAATAATCGAACATTCGCATTATTTTCTCATTGTTTTGGCATTGCTTCTTATTTCAGTCATGCAAATGAAAATATATCCAATTTTTAATACTGTTTTAGAGTCTGATGAAATTAAAACAGCAAGTACCGAATATTTTAGTTACCGGGTTTTTGGATTATTTTTTGCTTTTATCAATTTTGGTTTCAGAGCATTTTATATTGGTATAGCCCGAACTCGTGTAATAACCTGGACAACAGTTTTTATGGCATTAACCAACGTTTTCTTTGATTATGC
>CAZSIC010000079.1:0-16682 GCA_964606845.1 uncultured Bacteroidales bacterium | reverse complement strand
CTGCTCTACTTAATCCATGGCAGAGGTTACAGGATCACCGGCTTCAAGCCGGTAACCAACATTCCCTGATAATATATCGGGAGGCGGTGATCCATTGCTTCGATTAGTGAAGGGTTATTACAAAGTTTCTTTTAGAATTATACCAACGGTAGGAACAGTTTCGATCTTAATGTGAGGGTCATTTTGTAAGAATTTTCGAAGTTTAGATATAAAAACATCAAGGCTTCGTCCTATAAAATAATCATTCTGGCCCCAAATTTCCATCAAAATTTTCTCGCGCGATACAATATTATTTTTTGACTGAGCAAGCATTGCCAATATTTTAGATTCTTTGGCAGTTAACCTCTTAGATTCCGTTTCAGTTTTTAATTCCTGGTTGCTAACATCAAAAATATATTTGCCCAATTGATAAACCAGTTGATCCTGTTTTTCAGGTATTTGATTTACCCGATTAAGAATGGATTGAATTCTGAATAACAACTCATCTTCATCAAAAGGTTTGGTAATATAATCATCAATACCTATTTTAAAACCCTTAATTTTATCTTCTTTCATTGCCCGGGCAGTAAGAAAGATCATTGGAATTTTTGTATTATTTTCTCTGATTTTTTCTGCCAGGGTAAAGCCATCCATTTCAGGCAACATAACATCAAAGATACAAAAATCGAATCCATCGGTATCATATCCGTTTAATGCTGATATTCCATCGCGATATAATTTTACATTAAACCCATTGGATTCTAAAAATTCAAGCAACAAAAACCCAAGGTTTGTATCATCTTCAACCAGTAATATTTTTATTTTTTTATTTGACATCGGCTTTGTAATAAGGTATTTTAATTTCAAATTGGGTGCCCTGTCCGGGTTTACTTTTTACATCAATACCTCCATTAAATGACTCTATGATTGATTTCACCGTTGATAAACCTATTCCAAATCCTTTTACATTATGCAAATCACCGGTAGGTACACGGTAATATTTTTCGAAAATTTGTTTTAAATGCTCATGGCTAATTCCAATACCATTATCTTCAATTTCAATCATAATATTTTCTTCTTTCTGATAGGTTTTGATATTTATTTCAGGTGCTTTGTGGCAGTATTTAATGGCATTGTCAATAAGATTTGAGATTACGGTTCTAAAATGGTCCTTACTGGCTAAAACAGAACAATGATCAGAAAGTTTATGGTAATGTATATTTCCATTAATTTCCTGCAACTGAACTTTATAAGAATCAACGGTACATTGAATAAGATTACATACATCAATTACTTCAAAGTTATCAGAAGTTCCGTTTTCAATCCGAGCAACATCAAGTAGTTGTTCTACCTGGTTACGAAGTTTCTTATGTTCTGATGCAATAATTTTCGAATAGTAAGTTAATTTTTCGTCAGCCTTTATTTTCTCATTTTTTTTAAACATGCTATTGGCTAAAGATATATTGGTAATGGGTGTTTTAAATTCATGCGTTATATTATTAATAAAATCGCGTGTACTTTCATAAAGAACCTTTTCCCGTTTGTAATATTTTAATATCATTAAAAAAGAAATACTAATAACAACAATAAGAAGAATAGAAATAATAAACATCACTCCTATTTGTGCTGCAATAAACTCACTTTTCCGTGGAAATTTTATTTTTAATTCAACATGTTGTGATAATACATTTTCCAAATTGGTTGAAAAGTATGACATTGGGCATACTTTGTAATCTTCATCTTTGCTCGGGTCAACAATATCAAACTCGTAATCAGTATTTATATTATAATAAGATAAGGCAAATTCAACAATCGAGTCGAGCCTTTGCCATTCAATCTGATCATTCATTAATCGATAACACGACAAGTTTTCATTCTCACCTAAACAGCTGGCTACCTCATTTTTAATAGTTTCTTCTTTGGCCAGTTTATCAACAATCATTTCAATAGCCATTTTTACACTATGGCTGAATTGTTTCTCCTGCATATTTGCTGCTTTTATAATCCACGATACCTGAATGGCCACCAGCGCAATTAAACTTATAAAAGTAACAGCAATAACAATAATTTGTAATCTGTTGTTTTTCAATTTATTATATTTTGTATTTTATTTAGACACTTGGAACTTACCATTAAAAAATAACTTAGCTTAGCAAGCTCGCGAAGGGCCCTGAGTAATCAAATCCCTTTTGCTAAGCTGGCTTGCGAGCTTACGATGTATAAAAAAATATCTTTAAATGGATGTTTCATCAATACAAATTTAACCAGAAAAATAGTGATTTTGTTTATTTTAACATCGCATTAACACGTTTTAACCTTACAATAACTTAATTCTGGCTTTTCACCCCCTATATTTGCTTAAATACTAATTTAAAAACATGAAAGTTATGAAAAAAATTTTAGGATTATTATCAGCAGTACTATTTGTAATATTAATTTCGGCAGCTACAGTTAATGCGCAAGAGCCCGAAAAAAAAGCAGAGAAAAAAGCTAAAACAGAACAATGTTCCAAAGAAAAATCTAAAAAATGTCCAAGCACTTGCGATAAAAAAGCAAAAGCTGAAAAAGAAAAAGAAAAAGAAAAAAAGAAAGAAAAAGGAAATAACTAACAGTTGTTTACCATGTAATAATTGAAAAAGCCGGCTTAAATTGTCGGCTTTTTAATTTTTAAATCGTACACCTCTTAAAATACCTTAGCCAAATAAAAAACTTCTCCATTATTTTAGTTTTAAGATATGGTTGCATTCAATCCTTTCTTTATTTATCTTTAGCAAAATTCATAATAAAAGGATTTTGTTATCATTGAATTATATCATTAATTATTAAATTTTTATTTCTTGAGCACTTCAAACTCACTATCAACAGATATGTTTAAAGATGAACTGGGACGAATTTTCATCATTAGTATCGGCGTATTTCTTTTTGTACTTTTTTTCCAGCCATTTCCGCTGGAAACGCTCGACTACAATAATCGTTTACTTTATGTTGCCGGTTTTGGCGCTATAACTTTTTTAATTTCTGTTTTTATTTTGGTTGGATTACCATTTATATTTCCCAAATGGTTTAAAACCAGCGAATGGGAAAGTGGCCCTCCATTTATTCTCAATATCTTATTACTTATTTTAACAGCTACTGCATTTGCTTTTTACATCAGGTTTGTTGGAAAAAGCAGCCTTTCGTTATATATTATTTTTAAAATGGTTTTGGTTTGCCTCATTCCTACATTCATCCTTGTTATTTTATATAAAAATAAATCACAAGAGCGAATGATTGAATTACTGAGAGAACAAAACAAAGCATATGTTTTAAAAATTAACGAATATGAAAAAAACAGTGGACAAAAAGAAATTAATATTTTTTCTGCGAATAAATCCGATAACGTTACACTAAAATCTAAAGACATTATTCATATTAAATCTGCTGATAATTATATTGAAATTTTTTATCTCGAAAACGATTCAATAGAGAAAAAAATTATAAGAAATACTTTAAAAGATATTGAAACACAACTGAGCGAATATAAAAATATTATTCGTTGTCATCGAACAAGTTTGATAAATATTTTTTATATTGAAAAACTGACTCGTGATTATAGTGGTTATAGTTTATTAGTAAGTGAATTAGCCGAGAAAGTACCTGTATCAAGACAGTATGTATTGCAAATAAAACATGCAATTTCTACCATAAAATAGATGTGCAATTCGCCACTAAAAAAGGTTTGTTTACCACAATTTTGTTCTGTTTATCCCATTTCCGCTCAAATACAACCCATTTATTTTTTTTAGTTCTATTCCGGCCTTAACTTGTGGTTGAATTAAAAATATATATTTATGAAAAGTTTTGTAGAAAAATATTGTGAATTTCCAACTGCCATGCGTAGGCCTATGTGGCGCATATGGCATAAACTTATGATCCGCTTTGATAAAGATATTAGTGCCAACTTTATGAATTACGGATATGCGAGCCTTAATGGAGACCAGCCTGTTGCATTAGAGCAAAATGACGAAATAAACCGCTACTGTATTCAACTATACGATCATGTAGTAAATAGTGTAGATATCAAAAACAAAAAAGTACTTGAAGTAGGTTCGGGCCGTGGTGGTGGTGCCGATTATATTACCCGTTATTATCAACCGCAAAAATATCTTGCAGTTGATATCTCATCAAGTGTAATTAATTTTTGTAACCGTTTTTATAATGTTCCCGGATTATCGTTTGCTGAAGGGCGGGCTGAAAAAATCCCGGTTAACGGAGAAACTTTTGACGCTGTTGTAAATGTTGAATCAGCAAGGTGTTACAGTGATATAGAAATATTTTTTAATGAAGTACACCGGATTTTGGATGATAACGGACATTTTTTGTTTGCCGATATGATAGAGAAGGATGAAATCGACGAAATTAGAAAGAGCCTGAAAAAATGTGGATTTACAATTAAAAATGAACAAAACATTACTCAAAATGTTTCTAAAGGATTAGAATTAGATACACAGAGAAGAGAGAAACTGATTAAGAAAAAAATACCGGGATTTCTTCAAAAATCTTTTTTAGAATTTGCCGGAACAAAAGGTACTAACAGGTTTAAATCATTTAATAACGGAAAATTTGAATATTGGAGTTTTGTGTTAACAAAGAATTAATAAGTACAACTGATAGGAGCTTGCTCAATAAAATAGTTGTTTTTTAGTAAAGTATTTCTATGAAAAGGAAGGGGGAGGAAAAATGATGAAGGATATGATAATAAGATATTCGGTGCAAAATAAACCCGAATTTATGTCGGAATTGAGAGAGCAGGTTGCCGGTTATTTCGAAAAAAACAATTTATCTGAAAATGGTAATTTTAATTTGGTTTTAAAAACCATTTTTATGTTTGCAGTTTTTCTTACTCCCTATTTCTTGCTCCTTTTTGGGGTAATTAATTCTCTTTTAGGTGTTTTTATTAGCTATGCAATTATAGGACTGGGACAAGCTGGTGTTGGAATGGCTGTTATGCACGATGCAAACCATCGATCCTATTCAAAAAATCAAAAGGTTAATAAATGGTTGAGTAAAAGTTTATATTTACTTGGTGGTTTTCCTGCTACCTGGCAATATCAGCATAATACAATGCATCATGGTTATACAAACATTGACGGTAAAGATGAAGATATTAATCCTGGTCCGGTTTTACGTATTTCACCGCATAAACCATTGCTAAAAGTTCATCAGTACCAGCATATTTATGCATGGTTTTTATATGGTCTTATGACCATGCTATGGATAACTGTTAAAGATTTTAAACAACTTTACAGATATAAAAAAGGTAAAGTTCCGTTAAGTGGAAAATTTACTTATACTCAGATGTTGATAACACTTATTTTTTCTAAATTATTATATTATATAGCCTTTATGATTGTTCCCATTCTGGTTTTACCATTTGCCTGGTACTGGATTATACTTGCTTTTTTTGTTATGCATTTTGTTAGTGGATTATTATTAAGTGTGATTTTTCAATCGGCACATGTAGTTCCTACATCCGATTATCCATTACCTGATGAAAATGGGAATATGAAAAATAACTGGGCAATACATCAATTGTATACTACATCTGACTTTGCTCCAAAAAGTAAAGTTCTTGGATGGTTTATTGGCGGACTAAATTGCCAGGTTGAACATCATTTGTTTCCAAATATTAGTCATGTTCATTATCATAATATTTCGGATATTGTGAAAAAAACCGCACAAAAGTATGATTTACCATATTATGCACAGGACAGCTTTTTAAAAGCTCTTATTTACCACGGAAAAATGCTAAAAAAACTTGGACTTGATATCTCTATTTAGGTAATTGCAGAAGTAGTTAACAATATTTTTAGTATAATAGGGGTGCGACTTAAGGTCGTATCCCCATTTTTACGATAATAAGCAGTATTTTTAAAACAGAAATTATTACTTAACCAGCTTTACATTAACTGCAACCAGGCCTTTAGGTCCATTCTCAACTTCAAAACTTACAATATTTCCCTCATTAATCTCATCGAGCATATTGTTAATATGCACAAAAACACTCTCTTTGGTTTCTGAATCCTTAATAAATCCATAACCTTTTGAGTCATTAAAAAAAGTTAAAGTTCCTTTTCGGATTGGATCGGGCTCATCTTCTTCACTTCTGTTTGGAACACTTACCAAAATATCTTCTGCCTTGATATCATCTTTCTCGTCCGGATCAGGAGGAGTTGATGAGATTACTCCATTTTTATCAACATAAGCAATCATGTCGTCCAGATTATCCTTATCTCCCTCTTTTTTATCTAACCTCTTTTGTTCCTTATCTTTTCTCTTTTTCTCTTTTTTTCTTCGAACTTCTTTTTTGTTGAATGATTCTTGTGATCGGCCCATAAATAAATTTTAGTTTTTAAATGATTCTATTTGTTTTTATAATGTAATAAATCTTTAATCAAGGAATGTAAGTTTTCCTTTTAGCAAAGATTTAAGTCTTATCAATCCACGCCGTCTTATTTGTCTAATCCGCTCAGATGACATTTCATAAAATGCAGCCATATCTTGTAATGAATATACCGGAGAATTAGACAACCCGTAAGACATGGTAATGATTTCTGCCTCTCTCCGGGTAAGCTTATTTAGTGCTCTGCTAATGTTTGTTGATAACGATTCTTGTAATAAATTATTATCTGGCGAGGGAATATTCCCAGTTTGAACCAGGTCGTACAAACTAAATTCCGATTCGCTGTCATTTGAAATAGGTTTATCGAACGAAGCCTGACGTTTTTTGATATGATTGGCAGTTTTTACCTCATCGTTAGATAAATCAAGAAAGCTTGCCAGTTCAGCCTCTGTAGGTTCACGTTCTAGTTTTTGTTCAAGGTAAGGAATAGCGCCTGCTATTTTATTTATAGATGACAACCGGTTTACTGGCAAACGTACAATCCTGTTTTGATTTGAAATAGCTTGCATAATAGACTGCCTAATCCACCAAACAGCATAAGAAATAAATTTAAAGCCCCTGGTTTCATCAAATTTTTTAGCAGCAATAACCAGCCCTACATTTCCCTCATTTATTAAATCGGAAAACGATAAACCATGATTTTGATATTGCTTGGCAACTGATACAACAAAACGTAAATTTGAAAGCACCAGTTTATCCAGGGCTTGGCTATCTCCTTTCCGAATTCGAACCGTTAAATCGACTTCTTCTTCGGCCGTTAAAATAGAATATTTGCTTATATCCTGAAAATAACAATTAATGGATGCTTCGTTACGAAGAGTTATTTGTTTGGTTATTTTGAGTTGCCTCATTGATTTATTTTTAATTCTACAAAAAATATTCCCTTAAAGGATATATTTTTACCAATTCTCAACTTAAAAATTGAAAAGAGGTTTCTTATATTTCCTATGTTATATACTTTAAGCTGGCTTAACATTAATAGCATACAAGCCTTTATCGCCTTGTTTTGTTTCAAAAACAACTTTCTGGTCTGACTGAAGGCCTTCATAAGCAGTTACTAAACCACTGCGATGGACGAATATATCATTTCCATCTTCAGATTCAATAAACCCAAACCCTTTGATACTGTCGTACCATTTTACTTTTCCGTTAATCATCTTGTGCTAAATTACCGGTTAAAATTTTCTCTTCTGGGTTTTGCTTCATTAACAACAATCTCCCTGTTTTGAAAAGTTGTTCCATTCAGCTCTTCAATTGCTTTTTTAGCTTCCTCTTCATTTTCCATGATAACAAAGCCAAAACCTTTACTCCTGCCGTTGTACTTATCTACAATAATTTTTGCAGAACTTACCGTTCCATAATCAGCAAAAATACCTTCAAGTTCATTTTCATTTACCTTATAATCAAGGTTACCTACATAAATGTTCATAGTAATTTCATTTAGATGATTTGCTTTTAATTACAGAAAAGTTTTGTGTATTTAGAAAAGATATGCTTTTCCTTTTTCTATTGTGAAAGTGGATTTTTAAAATACTTAACCAGATAAACCTAACTTATAAAATACTGTTAATTAAAAGTTTAATTATTTGATTCAAAAAAGTGCAGTAATAAACCAATGAATTATTAAGCATCAGTAAATAAAAGCACAAATTTTAAATCTTCTCAAAGATAAGATTTTATTTTAAAGGGAGTACTATGGATTTACTTTTTTATTCCTATCCACTAACATAAATACTAACAACTTCGCATAAAGCCAAACAACTCAACAGGAAATTTACTTTTTCACAAAAAGGTCTAAATTAAAAGAATATCTTTGCACTAAAATAATAAAGTTAGAAATGAAATTTACTGCATTCAATTTAAATGAACATATTCTCGAAGCAATTTCTTATATGGGTTTTAACGAAGCTACGCCCGTTCAGGAGAAAGCCATTCCGGAAATAATATCAGGGAAAGATCTTATAACCTGTGCTCAAACGGGTACTGGTAAAACCGCAGCATTCGTTTTGCCTGTTATAGATAAACTTTCGCAAGAAGAAGAAACATCGTTAAGCACATTAATCATTGTGCCGACCCGCGAGCTGGCCATACAAATTGACAAAGAAATTCAGGGTTTTTCCTATTTCACAAATATTGGCTCTTGTGCCGTTTACGGTGGCGGCGACGGGCATGATTTCGACACAGAACGTAATGCTTTAAAAGGTAATACAAATATCATTGTAGCAACACCCGGAAAATTGATATCCCATCTAAAAATGGGATATGTAAATTTTAAAATTATTAAATATTTAATTCTTGATGAAGCGGATAAAATGCTCGATATGGGATTTTATGATGATATCATGAAAATCATATCTTATATACCTAAAAAGCGGCAAACGCTTATGTTTAGTGCTACCATGCCACCAAAAATCAGAAAACTTGCCAGTCAGATTCTTTGCAATCCAATAGAAATAAATATTGAACTATCCAAACCTGCAGAAGGGATATTACAAGCAGCTTATTTAGTTTATGATGAACAAAAAACAGCATTGATAAACTACTTAATAAAAAATAAACCTGAGTACGAAAGCATTCTTATTTTTACTTCCACCAAAATTAATGTCACCAAAATTGTTCGTTCCCTCAAAGAAAGCAGCCTTTCTGTTGAAGGAATTTCATCTGATTTGGAGCAGGAAGAGCGGGAAAATGTCCTTTCACGTTTCCGTGCTAAACGCACGCGGGTTTTAATTGCTACAGACGTTATTAGCCGGGGAATTGATATAAAAGATATTCATCTGATCATTAATTATGATGTACCACAGGATGCTGAAGATTATGTACACAGAGTTGGCAGAACTGCTCGCGCTAAGGCAACAGGTGTAGCTTTAACACTTATCAATAATGATGACATGTTTCGATTTAAGCGTATTGAAAAACTGATCGAAACTGAAATCATTAAGTTACCCATACCACCTGAAATTGGAGAAAGTCCTGAATGGAAAACAAAACCGATAAATAAATACCCAAAAAAGAATTTTAAACGAAAACGTAGCTAACCTAATTAAGGCGTTTTGGTATAAAATGGTTGGAAAAAAAAAGCCTGCTGAAAAATCAGCAGGCTTGTACATTCGGTAAACTTTTAAAGCAATCTTATATAACTTTTACGTTTACTGCGTTTAATCCTTTTTTACCTTCTTGTAATTCAAACTCAACTTGATCGTCTTCACGAATTTCGTCAATTAAACCTGATACGTGTACAAAATGTTCTTTGTCTGAATCGTCTTCTTTAATGAATCCATATCCTTTTGAATCATTGAAGAATTTTACTGTTCCTGTGTTCATTATAAATAAATTTAAAATTAAAATACTGTGCAAAGTTAATATTATAAATGAGAACTCAACAAAAAAATGAAATTATTTTATGATTGATTTAAATAATTTCCTTCGGATATCTACATTCATAAGCTTCATCAGCCTTCTATTATAAATTAAAAAGCAAACTTAATTCCTTGCGCCAGGGGCAACTTTTCGCCAAAGTTTATAGTATTGGTCTGGCGTCGCATATATGCTTTCCATGAGTCGGAGCCGGATTCGCGACCACCGCCGGTATCTTTTTCTCCACCAAAAGCCCCACCAATTTCTGCTCCGGAGGTTCCACTATTTACATTGGCAATACCGCAATCGGAACCTACTTCGCTTAAAAACTGTTCGCTTTCGCGCATATTTAATGTAAACAATGCAGATGAAAGTCCTTGCGGAACTCCATTATTCAACTCAATGGCTTCGTCAAAAGTTTTATATTTAATTAAATATACAATTGGAGCAAATGTTTCTTCCTGTACAATGTTATAATGGTTTTTTGCTTCTGCAATAGCTGGCACCACATAATTACCTGAAGAATATTTATCAGTTTCTAAAACATTACCACCAAACAATATCTTTCCACCTTCTTTTTTAACTTCATTTACAGCATACTTAAATGCATCAACCGAGTGATGATCAATAAGCGGGCCAACCAATGTGTTTTTATCCAGCGGATTACCTATTTTACAGACAATTTGTTTGTAGGCATCAATTAATTGTTCTTTTACCTTCTCGTAAATTTTCTCGTGAACAATAATTCTGCGTGTTGATGTACAACGTTGCCCTGCTGTTCCAACAGCTCCAAAAACAATGGAAGGAATAGCCATCTTAAGGTCGGCTGAATCGGAAACAATCACTGCATTATTGCCACCTAACTCAAGAATCGTTTTTCCAAGCCGCTTTCCAACAATTTGGCCTACACGCTTACCTACAGCCGTTGAACCGGTAACAGAAAATAAAGGAATCCGTTTATCTGCCAAAAAGTTATCTCCTAAAACCGAAGACTTTGCAATGATTAAATTAAAAACACCTTCCTGTACATTATTTTTCTTTAACACTTTTTGGATGATATTCATAGTGGCAATAGCCGATAACGGAGTTTTAGAGCTTGGCTTCCAGATAACAACATCGCCGGCTATAGCTGCCAACATTGTATTCCATGCCCAAACGGCGACCGGAAAATTAAACGAAGTAATTAAACCTACCAATCCAACCGGATGATACTGATCGTACATCCGGTGATTTTTGCGTTCGGAGTGCATGGTAAATCCATTGAGTAACCGGGATTGTCCCACGGCAAAATCACAGATATCGATCATCTCCTGAACTTCGCCCAGGCCCTCCTGGTATATTTTACCCATTTCCAGGGTTACCAGCTTGCCTAAATCCTCTTTTGCTTCGCGAATCGCTAACCCGATTTGCCTGACTATTTCTCCCCGTTTGGGTGCCGGAATTACCCGCCAAACCTTGAATGCTTCCTGTGCTTTGGCAATTACTTCCCCGTAATCTTCAATCGTAGCATTTTTAACTTTGCCAATTTCTTTTCCATCAATAGGCGATGCAGACGAAGTTACCGCTCCGCCTGTATCAAACCATTCTGTTCCGGTTGTTACACCCGGATTTATCTCTTCAATGCCCAGACGTTTTAATAGTTCTGGTATATTAAATTCTTTTGTAGTCATTTTTCTAATCATTTTTAATCTTCCATAAAAGGATATTTATAACTTACCGGTGGTACAAAGTTTTCTTTTATTGTACGTGGAGTTAACCAGCGCATTAAATTAATCCTCGACCCTGCTTTATCGTTGGTTCCTGATCCGCGTGAACCTCCAAAAGGCTGTTGGTTAACAACCGATCCGGTGGGTTTATCATTAATATAAAAATTACCGGCTGCATGAGTCAGTTTTTTCATGGTATTTTCAATGATATACCGATCTTTGGAAAATATCGATCCGGTTAAACCATAAATGGATGTATTGTCAACTAATTCAACGGTTTCTTCCCATTTTTCATGATCATAAATGTAGATGGTAAGAATTGGACCAAACAATTCTTCTTCCATGGTAACATAATGAGGATCCTTGGTTAATAAAATAGTCGGTTCAATATAATACCCTTTAGATTTATCATAATTACCACCAAATAATATTTCAACCTCTTCATCTTTTTTGGCCCGGTCAATAAATCCTGCCAATTTATCGAATGATGCTTCGTCAATTACGGCATTCATAAAATTAGAAAAATCTTCTACCGGACCCATTTTCAAGGTATCAATGTCGCATTTTATTTCTTCTAATATTTCATCCCATTTATTATCAGGAATATATGCCCTGGAAACTGCCGAACATTTTTGTCCCTGATACTCAAAAGCACCACGCGTTAAAGCAGTTGCAACCTGGGCAGCATTGGCCGATTCATGCATTAAAACAAAATTTTTACCTCCTGTTTCACCAACAATTCGAGGATAGGATTTGAATTTGTGAATATTATTTCCAATTTCTTTCCATATATTTTGGAATACAGCTGTTGATCCGGTAAAATGGATACCAGCAAAATCAGGATGGGAAAAAATCTCTTTGCCTGCAACAGGCCCGGAAACGAAAATAAGATTAATTACACCATCAGGTAATCCTGCCTCCATAAAAATTTCCATAATAATCCGGGCAGCATAAATTTGTGTGTTTGATGGCTTCCATACTACCGTATTACCCATCATAGCGGGTGCTGATGGTAAATTTCCGGCAATGGCTGTAAAATTAAAAGGTGTAAGTGCAAACACAAAACCTTCCAATGCACGCTGTTCAACACGGTTCCATATTTTTTCATCAGAATCCGGCTGCTCATTGTAAATTTCGGTCATATACTGCACATTAAACCGTAAAAAGTCAGACAATTCACAAGCGGCATCAATTTCAGACTGGTGTACCGATTTCGATTGTCCCAGCATGGTTGCCGCATTAATTCTTGCCCTGTAGGGGCCTGAAATCATACCTGCTGCTTTTAAAAATATGGATGCACGCTGTTTCCATGACATCTTTGACCATTTTTCGCGGGCTTTTAAAGCAGCGTCAATAGCTTCTTTTACATGATTTTCATCTCCGCGATTGTAATATCCTAATAAATGTTGATGATCATGCGGAGGACGAATTTCAATTTTTTTATCTGTTATAACTTGCCTGCCATTAATTACCATAGGCACATCAATAACATTTGACCTGGCTTCTTCTAGAACTTTAACCAGTTCTTCTCTTTCCGGAGATCCTTTTTTATAGGATAATACCGGTTCGTTTTCTGCCGGTGGTGCGAAATATAAACTTTTTTGCATTGCTGTTATAGTTTTATATGTTAAACAATCAGTTATTTTTACGATGTGCAAATATATGCATATCGAATGAATATTATCAATTTCTTAATTATTTATGATTTTAATGATCATAATCGGTATGTAGATAACAATAAAAAAAAGGTGTTGTTTAATCTTTTTCAAATTTTTTATATACAGCAGAAATGATTAAAAAATGTGTTATAGAAATTGTTTCAATTTTTTATTATTTGAACCGATATGTATATCTTTGCATATAGAAAATTTTAAAATTATGGCAGGACCCAAAGGATCAAAATATTATGATATTTTCTTGAAATTTAAAGTATGGTTGGAAAATACTAATAGAGAAAGTATTCTTGGAGATGGTAAATTTGAACTCATCGATTTTATCGATCAGTTAGGCTCGCTTAAAGCAGCAGCTGATAAAATGGAAATTAGTTACCGAAAAGCATGGGGAATGCTTAGAGATGCTGAAGAAAAACTGGGGTTTTCATTGGTGGAAAAACAACGAGGCGGTCAGCATGGAGGTAATTCAGCACTTACAGAGGATGGTAAAGTGCTAATAGAAGCTTACAAAGAGTTGTTAATAGAGTTTGATGAAGCGATTTACCAAATCACTAAGAAGTTTTTTAACAAAGTAAATCAAAAATAATTTATGTTATCAGTAGCATTGGTTCACTTTTATCATACGTGGTTTAATAATTATATAGATCAATATGTTCAGCAATATCCAAATCTTAAAGAAAATATTGAAATTAAAGCTGATCATTGCCGGAAAGTAAGACATGAAATGGTAGGATTGGCTAAAAGCATGGAATTAGAGCAGAACGAGATTTTATTGGCAGAAACAATCGGACTTTTTCACGATGTGGGGCGATTTAAGCAATATGTGAAATATCAGACTTTTTCTGATTCAAAATCACAAAATCATGCTGAATTGGCTATTGATGTGCTACAAGAAAATAACATATTAAAAGATTTATCAGCAATTGAAGTTGAAATAATCCATCAATCGATTTTAAATCATAGCAGAGCAGAGATTAAAACCAGTAAAAATGAAAAAGTAAATTTTTTCTCGAAGCTAATCCGCGATGCAGATAAATTGGATATATGGCGCTTAATTACTGAATATTATATGGTAAAAGAAAAAAATGCAGATAATGAAAATAAAACCCTGGAGCTTGAGTTACCAGACAGTGATGAAATAAGTGAGGAAGTATTTAATGCCATTGTTAAAAAGCAGGTAGTTTTAAAAGAATCGATGCGAACATTGAATGATTTTAAGCTTTTACAAATTGGTTGGCTTTTCGATTTGAACTTTAATTATTCGATAAAACGATTGCATGAAAAAAAATATTTAGATCAAATTTTTGAATCGTTGCCCAAAAATGAAAAAGTTACTCAAATAAAGACTGTTATGAATAATTATTTTAAACAACATTTAAAAATTGGGGTTTCAGATTAAATTATACTGATTCCGTAAAAAGATTTTGAATAATTGTAATTTTAACATATGTATATATTTGCATATTAATTAAAAATATTTATTAATTTTGATCAAAAAATAAACGATGATAACCATTGAAAAAGCTTACAATATTGTTTTACAAAATGCTTACACTTTAGCAACCGAAACCACTGATTTTAAAAATTCTTTGGGCCGCATTTTAGCCGAAGATGTAAAGTCAGACATAGAAATGCCTCCTTTCGACAAATCTGCAATGGATGGATATGCCTGCCGCAGAGAAGATTTGAAAAATACCCTGGAGATTATTGAAGTTATTCCGGCGGGTAAATATCCGGAAAAGGAGATCGTGGAAAATCAATGTGCAAAAATTATGACCGGCGCTCCCGTTCCAAAAGGAGCTGATTGTGTTGTTCCTGTTGAAATAGCTGTAGAAATTAAGGAGAAAACAGTTAAAGTTATTGAGATTTCAAATAAGAATAATATAAGTTACCAGGGCGAAGATGTTAAAAAGGGTGATAAGGTTTTGGAGAAAAGAATAAAAATAGGTGCTCAGCATATTGCCGTTTTTGCAGCTGTTGGTTATACCAATGTTTTGGTTTACAAGCAACCTAAAGTAGGTATTATTTCAACAGGCGATGAGCTGGTTGAACCACAAAACAAACCTTCGTTATCGCAAATTAGAAACAGCAATGGTTACCAGTTATTAGCCCAGGTTGAAGCTTGTGGAGCTATTGCAAATTATATCGGAATAGCCGATGACACTTTTGATGATACTTACGAAAAAGTAAACAAGGCATTGATGGAAAATGATATCATTTTACTAACGGGAGGAGTTTCTATGGGCTCTTTCGATTTTGTCCCAAAAGTTTTGGAAAAAGCGGGGGTTAAAATCGATTTTGATGCTATTGCTGTAAAACCCGGAAAGCCAACAACTTTTGGAATGGCAGAAAAAAAGTTTTGTTTCGGGTTGCCCGGAAATCCGGTTTCGTCGTACATTCAGTTCGATTTATTGGTAAAACCATTAATTTACCATTTAATGGGTCAGAATTTTCAGCCACTTGATATTCGAATGCCAATGGGTATTAATTATCAAAGACGAAACGCAAAACGTAAAGCTTACTTTCCGGTACTTATTAAAAATGGAGAAATATTTCCTGTCGATTATCATGGTTCGGCTCATATCCACGCCTTATCTTTGGCGCATGGAATAGCTTCGATAGAGATTGGAAAGCAAGAGATTAAGAAAGGAGAAATGATTCATGTACGACAGATTTAACCGTAAAATAAATTATCTGCGGATATCGGTTACCGATCGTTGTAACCTACGTTGTGTATATTGTATGCCCGAAGAAGGTGTAAAACTGCTCGAACATCAAGACATTTTAACCTTTGATGAGATTGTTAAAGTAACAGAGACAGCTATTCGTAAAGGGATAGATAAAGTACGGCTTACCGGCGGAGAACCGTTGGTTAGGAAAGGAATTGTTGACCTGGTAAAAATGATTGGGAAAATTGAAGGGATAAAAGATTACTCCATGACCACCAATGCAATTCTGCTTAACCGCTATGCAAAAGATTTGGCTGAAGCCGGATTGCATCGTGTAAATATCAGTTTAGATACTTTAAATGCCGAAAAATTCAGGCAAATAACCCGTGGTGGTGATATTCAGAAAGTTTTTGACGGAATAAAAGCCGCAAAAGAAGCAGGTTTAGAGCCTGTAAAAATTAATTGTGTAATAAAAGAAAGCCGCACAGAACCCGACGCAGTTGAAGTGGCAAAATTTTGCAACGAAAATAATTTAATGGTCCGGTTTATTAAAGAAATGGATTTGGAAACCGGTAGTTTTTCTGTTGTTCAGGGTGGTTCTGGTGGAGACTGTGCGCATTGTAACCGATTGCGCCTTACATCGGATGGTAAAGTTAAACCTTGTTTGTTTAGCGATATGAGCTACAGTGTACGTGAAATAGGAGCAGAACGTGCAATTGATTTAGCCATAGGGAATAAGCCGGTTAGTGGCCATACAAACCTTACAGGCAAGTTTTACAATATTGGAGGATAGTATAGTTCTGAGTTCTGAGTTTAGAGTTCTGAGTTTAGAGTTCTGAGTTTAGAGTTCTGAGTT
>CAZSIC010000078.1:0-16705 GCA_964606845.1 uncultured Bacteroidales bacterium | reverse complement strand
AAACGGAAATTTTGCAGCTGAATAACATGACCAGCGGAAGATCTCTAAAAGCCGGACAATATATTAAAATCAAACCTAAAAGTTAATAACAAAGATAACTTCTTCTTTTGTTTCGGTATTCTTTTCAATAATTTTATGACAAAATATCATTTGTCATGCAATTTATTGCCGATTTACATATACACTCTCATTTTTCGATGGCGACCAGCAAAAAGCTTACTCCCGAATACCTCGATTATTGGGCTAAAATAAAAGGTATAAAAATTGTTGGTACCGGAGATTTTTCCCATCCAGGATGGGCCGCCGAGTTAAAAGAAAAAATTGAACCGGCAGAACCGGGTTTATTCAAATTGAAAGATGAATTTAAAATCAATAATCCGGTTCAGGAAAGTGCCGTTAATGTACCACGCTTTTTGTTAAGTGCCGAAATAAGCAATATTTATAAGAAAAACGGCAAAGTACGCAAAATACATCATGTAATTCTGGCTCCCAATTTTGATGTGGTGGATAAAATTCAACAAAAATTAAGCAACATGAATTTTAACATCACTTCCGACGGACGTCCCATCCTCGGATTAGATGCTAAACATTTGTTAGAAATGTGTCTGGAAATTTCTGATGATATTTTTTTCATTCCGGCACATATCTGGACACCATGGTTTTCGGTATTAGGATCAAAATCAGGGTTCAACAGCATTGAAGAATGCTTCGAAGATTTATCGGATCACATTTATGCCCTGGAAACGGGATTATCAACCGATCCTGCGTTGAACTGGATGTGTAGCATCCTCGACAACTACACCCTGATTTCCAATTCCGATGCACACTCCCCTGAAAAATTAGGCAGAAATGCCAACCTTTTTGATACTGAAGTAAATTATTTTTCGATAACCGAAGCACTTAAAACCGGAGATGAAAAGTTCTTAGGAACTTTCGATATGTTTCCGCAGGAAGGAAAATATCATTACGACGGACACCGTAAATGCAAAATTTGCTGGGATCCTGTTGAAACCCTCAAACATCATAATATTTGCCCTGTTTGTGGCAAAAAGGTTACGGTAGGTGTTGTTAACCGGATTGTTGAACTATCAGACAGGACAGCTATTGAAGAACGTCCAAACCGGAAACCTTTTTACTCAATAATTCCTCTTAAAGAAATATTAGCTGAAATTAACAGCATAGGGGAAAACTCACAAAAAGTAAAAAAACAGTATCAACAATTGATTACTAAAGCTGGTTCTGAATTTAATATTTTACATTTTTTACCTGTTGAGCAAATAAAAGTAGTTGGCGGAGAGGTATTGGCTGAAGCCATCAAAAGAATGAGAAACCATCAAATTATCATCAAAGAAGGTTTTGATGGTGAATATGGCGAAATAAAAGTTTTTCGCCCCGATGAAACAAAAATTTTTGAAAATAAATCAGCATTATTTAAAATTTCGAATTTACCAGAGTTGCCAAAACGAAAACTGCTAAATTTTAACCTCCAACAATACCAAAAGTTAAAAGCAATAAGCGAACCTTCCGACATAGCTGCAGAGGCTGATAATCAATATACTACCAGAGATGAAGGTTTGTTAAAAGGTTTAAATCCCGAACAGGCAAAAGCGGTGAAGCATGATAATGGATATGTAATGATTTTAGCCGGGCCCGGAACAGGAAAAACAAATGTGCTTACCCGACGAATAGCTTACCTTTTGAAAGAAAAGAAAATAAACCCTGCAAACATTTTAGCTGTAACCTTCACCAACCAGGCTGCAGAAGAAATGCTTTCGCGCACTCATAAACTGTTGAATTCAAACATTGATTTGGAAAAATTGCATATTTCAACATTCCATTCACTTGGCTACTTTATCTTAAGCGATTATTTTGCAAATAAAAACCACCGTAAAATTCATATTATTGATGATGAAGATAAACACTTTATTCTTAAATCTCTGCTGCCTGAAAAAAATAAAAATGAATTAAAAAACTACACTCAACAAATTACAAGCATAAAACAAAAAGTTTTACTGCCCGAAATGATTGAGAACCAAACCATACGAAAAATTTTTGAGCAGTATTCGGAAGAACTACAAAAAAACCATCTATTTGATTTGGACGATATGATTTATGTGCCTCTGATAATTTTCCGTAAAGATGAAAACCTCTTAAAAAAATATCAGCAGAGGTTTCAATGGATTATGGTTGATGAATACCAGGATATTAACGATGCACAGTACCAACTGATAAAAATACTATCAGCCAATGGTAATATCAATGTAATTGGCGATCCCAATCAGGCCATTTATGGATTTCGCGGTTCTAATTCAAAATATATCAGCCGGTTTATTGAAGATTTTCCAAATGCAAAAATTTATAAACTTAACCTGAGTTACCGGTGTACAAACCAGATTTTAAAAGCTTCGGGAAATATCTTAAAAGAAGAAAATTTTCTAACAGGTTTAGATGATGGTATTAAAATAAAAATATCAGCCCAACAAACCGATAAAAGCGAAGCCGAATTTATAGCCCGTGAAATTGAAAGATTATCGGGAGGTTTGCGTTTTTTCTCTATGGATAGCGATGTTTCGAGCGGCGAAAAAGATGCCGAAATTGAAAGCCTTTCTGATTTTGCTATTTTATGCCGCACTAAAGCACAAATGCCGTTAGTTGAAAAAGCATTAAACGACCACAGCATTCCATACCAAAAGATTAATGAAAATGAATTTTTTAATCACAAAATTACCCGGGTACTTATAAACCTCCTAAAATACAGCAGTGAACCAAAAAATTTATTCCTGAGGGATAGAATAATAAATCAATTAAATATTAATCCCGTTTTACTGGATAAAATTCATACCCAATCAAAAAATTTACCATTAGATGATTATCTAAAATTTTTATGGATAGAATTTATTGCTGATAAAACCGAAGAAAATCAACAGATTTTTGACAAACTTAAATATCTGTCAGCACAATATACCAATGACTTAGAAAGCTTTATCAAACATATTTCGCTTGGCCAGCCGGCTGATTTGTACCAACCCGAAATTGAAAAGGTTAGTATAATGACAATCCATGCAGCAAAAGGGTTAGAGTTTAAATGTGTATTTATTGCCGGATGCGAAAATGGATTAATACCCTACTCGCTTTTTAAACAACAACAAACCGATGCCGACGAAGAAAAAAGGTTGCTTTATGTGGGAATGACAAGAGCCAAATCAATGCTATATTTAAGTCATGCCAAAAAACGTTTTCTTATGGGCCGCGAATTACAACTTCCCAAAAGCCCATTTCTAAATCTTATCGAAAAACAACTTACCGAACAAACCAAAAGCGATTACAAAAAAACAGATAAAGATCATGGTCAATTAAGCTTGTTTGGGTAAAAAGATATCAATGCTAATTTAGTTTCTCAAATACTGCAGACCGATTATAATACTTTTTCTCTTTAATAAAACTTTCATTTCAAAGAAATATTGATATATTTAAAAATCAAAAAAATCACCCTGAATGAAACCTTATAAGATTTTACTTTACTTACTAAGTATATTTTTATTACTAGCAGTGGTTTCGTTCATATTTCCCAAAGAGGGATTATATATTGGCAATAACTTTTTATTGCGCTTTCCAAATATCGAACAGGTCACATCATTTTATCAGTCGGATCAAAAAAAAATACAAGATATTTTAGATTCGCAACAACTTATTTTTTTAGCAGACAGCAATAACTTTCATACTTCAGACAGTCTAAAGCATCTGGAAGATTCTGTATCTGCGGTTCCCGATTCGTTAAAAGTTAAAATTAAAACCGACACACTTTCTGTTTCGGATTCAATTGAGAAAAAAAAGCAGGAACAAACGCCTGGATCTATCCATCAGCATATAGAATATCCGGATAATGATAAATCCGTTTTATATCCATTTTTTAACCAACTTAGCCGTTTAAAAAATTCAGGCGAGCTCATAAGGGTATTACATTATGGCGATTCACAAATCGAAGGCGACCGGATTACATCATACATAAGAAATGAGTTACAGCAACAATTTGGTGGGTCGGGCGTTGGCATGTTTCCTCCGGTACTCATCAAAGGGACAAGTATTTCATTACACCACCAGTTAGCTGGAAGCTGGGAAAGATATACCATAAAAAATATTGAAAACGGCAATATATACCATAAAAGATTAGGTGCTTTAATGAGCTTTGGACGGTTTGCACCTGTTTATGCTCGTTCTAAAGATTTGTATGCCGGAGAAATAAACTTAAAAAAATCGAACATCACCTATTTGCGAACCCGCGAATTTAAGCGATGCAGAGTATTTTACGGATTTAACGAAAAACCTTTTATTGCCGAATTAAAATATAAAGACCAAACGCTCGATGCCGAGCTTATTCCTCCATCGCACCAACTGCAAACCTTATCATGGAATATCGATGGTTCATTAAACGAAATAACCATAAGTTTCAGAGGCGAAGACAGCCCTGATATTTATGCCGTGGCAATCGACGATCATAAAGGAGTAGCTGTAGATAACATTCCGCTTCGAGGCAGCAGTGGCACCGATTTTACAAGGACTGACATGGCATTTTTCCGTTCCATGTATCAAAAATTAAATGCTAAATTGCTTATCATGCAGTTTGGTGTTAACCTGGTACCACACATTATTGACGATTACAGTTATTATGAAAAACAATTTTATAAACAATTAAAAACATTGAAAGGCCTTCGTCCTGATATTAGCATTATTGTTATTGGAGTTTCGGATATGTCTAGAAATGTTATGGGCCAATATAAGTCGTATCCCAACATTGAAAAAATAAGAGATGCTCAAAAAAATGCTGCCTTTAGGGCTGGATGTGCTTTTTGGGACATGTACGAAGCCATGGGCGGAAAAAACTCAATGCCTGCATGGGTGAATGCCAATCCTCCGCTTGCAAAAACTGATTTTACCCATTTTACATGGAAAGGCTCGGTAATTATCTCCAAAATGTTTTACGATGCATTTATCAATGATTATTTCGAATATATCAATAATACAAACTCGCTGGCACAAAATAAATTAGATGAGGTTACGAAAAATTAATTTTATACTATTAGCCCTTATGATATCCTTTACGGGATATTCACAGAATATATACGATACACTGTCATTTATCCGTCAGGATAAAAACATTTTGCATTTTTCAGTTGATAATCAGCAAATCAAAAACTTTAAAGAAAAATTGCAAAACATAAATCTTCCAGGTTCAAAAAAAATAAACATTCTGCATATTGGTGATTCTCACCTTCAGGCAGCTTTTCTAACCGAACAAATTAAACAAACCCTGTTTCAACATTATTTGCCACAAGATACATTCGCAGAGCCAGGATTTATTTTTCCGTTTACCATGGCAAAAACCAATAATCCATATTATTACAAAATAGAATTTACAGGCCAATGGGACGTAAGCAAAAATACAGATGACACAAAAAAATATACGCTCGGGTTATCTGGCATTACCGTTGCAAGCAAAGATTCTTCTGCATCATTTTCGATAAAAATGCAAAATCAGGAATATGATTTTCCAAAAAAATATTATTTTAATAAAATAAAAATATTACACGCAACACACCCTGGTATTACCATAAAAATAAACGAATTATATGCCGAAACGAAAAATAATTTCTCAACGATTCAATTAAAAGAACCAACAGATTCAATAATAGTAGAATTTTTCAACCCTGATACCACTCATGTTTTTGAGCTTTACGGGCTGGTTTTGGAACATGATCAAAGCGAGATAAGCTATCATACCATTGGTGTTAATGGAGCTACTGCACAGTCGTACTTAAAATGCGAATTATTTCCTGCTCAGTTAGAAGAAATAAATCCTGATTTGGTAATTATTACATTGGGAACAAACGAAACATTTAATGAAAATTATTCATCACTGGAAAATGAATTGATACTAAAAGATTTCATCAATCAAATCAAGGCAACAGTTCCAAATTCATCAATTATTCTGGCAGTACCGGGCGATCATATCAAAAATAATATTTCGAACACGAATATAATGAGCTATAGAGAAAGTCTTTTACAAATTAGAAATGAGCTACATACCGGGCTTTGGGATTTCTATTCTGTTATGGGCGGGAAAAATGCTGTAGTATTATGGCATAATTACAATTTTACAGCAAATGATAAAGTCCATTTTAAAAGAGCAGGATACCAATTGCAGGGCGACTTATTTGTAAAAGCTTTTTTAGAATTTTTTGATCATTAAAATTAAAAGGAATTGACTGAATTATTAAAAGAAATATTCATCTATTCTGAATCGAAACCCTTGTTATTTACTCGATTATACTTCTGGGGGTTTTTCGGGATATTGTTACTCTTTTACTCATTTCTATACAAAAAAAATGTGCTCCGAAATGCTTATCTGTTTATAATGAGTTTGTTTTTCTATTATAAATCCGGCGGATATTTTTTCACCTTACTCATTTTCTCCACCATTGCCGATTTTACGCTGGGCCAATTAATTTATCAAGCCAAAAGCGATATTCGAAAAAAGCTTTGGGTCGCAACAAGTGTAATAATTAACTTAGGTGTTCTGGGTTATTTCAAATACACCTATTTTTTTACGGATATTATTAATTCCATTTTCAATACCCATTTTCAGGTTGTCAATTATCTTGCATTATGGACAAACCAGTCAGCAGGGACCTCGTTTGATATCTCAACCATTATATTACCGGTTGGAATATCCTTTTATACCTTTCAAACCATAAGCTACACCGTTGATGTTTACAGAGGAAAAGTTAAACCGGTAAAAAATATCATAGATTTTGGATTTTATGTTTCTTTCTTTCCGCAATTGGTTGCCGGACCTATTGTAAGAGCTGCTGAATTTATTCCTCAACTTTATCAAAAATTCAAATTAACCAAACAGGAGTTTGGACATGCTGTTTTCCTAATTCTGAGTGGCCTCCTTAAAAAAATGTTAATTTCCGATTACATTTCTATCAATTATGTCGACAGGGTATTCGAGTCGCCCGGTTCATTTACCGGATTTGAAAACTTAATGGCTGTTTATGGTTATTCTATTCAGATTTATTGTGATTTTTCAGGGTACACCGATATTGCCATTGGGGTTGCTTTGTTGTTAGGTTTCCGTTTACCTGTAAACTTTAATTCGCCCTACAAAGCTCTAAACATTACCGATTTCTGGCATCGATGGCATATCTCATTATCATCATGGTTAAGAGATTATTTATACATTCCGCTCGGTGGCAACCGTAAAGGAAAAACCAGAACTTATATCAACATTATGATTACCATGCTCCTTGGCGGATTATGGCATGGTGCTAACATGCGATTTGTTATATGGGGTGGCTTACATGGTTTAGGATTGGTTATTCATAAATTATGGATGAAACTGAATCTTTCACTAAGCAAATATTATACTACACACTCCAGTAGAAATATCTTTTACCGCTTTATTTCTGTTTTTACTACATTCCACCTGGTAACATTTGCCTGGATTTTTTTCAGAGCAAAAAATATGGATATTGCAACAACAATGATTAAACAAATGGGTACAAATTTTCAATTTTCATTGATTCCTTTAATGATTGCATCTTATTATAAAATCTTTGCAGTCATCTTTTTAGGATTATTCTTGCACTGGTTGCCCTCATCATTTAAAGAAAGTTACCGGGGTTGGTTTATTCAAAGCCACATGGCCATAAAAATTCTAATCACCATTATTGTAATTTTTATTATCTTCCAGGTAAAATCGGCAGAAATACAGCCATTTATTTACTTTCAGTTTTAAGAACATGGGGTTTGTCATTTCTTCTATCAAAAGCATTGTTTTCTTTAAGCATTTTATTCCAATACATCTCCATGAAACCTGCTTTTTTGATTAACTTAAACAAGATTAACGTTAACCCTTTTAATTTGTAAGGCTTTGCCAATTGTTTAATGGTTTTATTATCAAACATTCCCTCTTGCCCAAAGATTACTCCCAACCTTTCAAATTTTTGCAAATAACTTTTCACCATCCACAAAGGCTTTATTTGTATCCCTTCCACATTCCCTTTAATAATTGTTCCCAGATAGACACAACCCAGCCGTTTGACCAATTTTTCAAGATAGGCTTCTAAAAATTTTGACTGATATGTTTCGGGAAAGCCAGATTGAACAATAAATCCAATTTTTAAACCAGGCTTCTTCCCTATTAAAGGTTCCAGATTTTCAATAAATTCTTTAACTAAGCCGGGCATTGAATCGGTATATAAAGGCAAAGCAATCAAAAGATTTTCTGCATTAATAAATATTTCACATTGTTTTTCCTGGTTTTGGATGCTTCTCAAATAGTATAGATCATATGTATTACCTTTGGTTTTTGAAAATCCACGGATAAAACACGATAAAATAATTTTCGTGTTACTGCCTTTACCTCTGGGGGAGCCATTAATTACTGTTAATTTCGTAAATTATTTTTTCTATATCCTGATCAGTAAAAGATACAAACCGCAAATTAGATTTCATGTTAATAGCCAGGGGTTGAGAAATATTTTCAATAATTTTATAATCCTCTTCATCAGAACCTTCTGTTCTTTCCAGCAAAAGAGCAATATCAGGATTTTTATTATATCGCGATTGATGATGGCATTCATTGTTAACAAACTCAATATATGGATGAATAAGCGGAATCATTTTATCTTGTACTTTTTTTAGTAATGCTGAAGTAAATCCCATAATCACAGGTTATATAAAAATCACTAAATCAGAATTAATAACGTTTCTGCGAATCTGAACTGTATCGTCGGAAATAGTGCATTCGCCCGGAGTTTTTACCCAGCAGCCAAAACAGCCCATACAATTTTTAATGGTTACCCTTTTTAAATCGAAAAAATTTAAAATAAACCCTTTTCGGTTAAGAGCATTGCGAAAATCATTAACAAAGCTTTCTAACGAATATTTACCATTCTCAGGTGACCCATCTAAAATTGTTATTGTCATACCGAAAAATATCTAACATAAAACTACAAAAATAATGATTCAAAAGTGTTATGAGAAGAGAAAACTCTTATAAGAAAATATTTTTTTCTACATTTGTCAATTATTAAAAATATGTTTAAACAAGTACTGCATGAAAGGTTACAGGAAAATTTTAGAATATATTATTCCTTATTGGGGTAAAGGATTATCAAGTATTTTATTTGCATTATTAGCCACTATTTTTTCATTGTTCTCCTTTACCATGGTAATACCTTTTCTGGGAATTCTTTTTAAGAACCAACCCATTATTGAAAATCCTGTTGCCTGGGAATTCTCTTCTGATGTTTTTATGCACAACTTTAATTATTTTTTAAGCCAAATTATTCTTACACAAGGCGAACGTGTTGCATTATTATCTGTAAGTATTCTGGTAATTATTTTTGTGATGCTAAAAACCTCGATGCAATATTCCAGCAATTATGTAATGGCACCATTACGCAACGGAGTAGTTCGAGATATTAGGAATAAATTAAATCAGAAGATATTAGGATTACAACTTTCTTATTTTACCGAAGAGCGAAAGGGTGATATCATTTCCAGAATGACCAGCGATGTACAAGAGGTAGAAACATCTGTTGTACGTTCATTAAACAATGCCATTAAAGCTCCCATTACAATAATCATCTATCTTGCGGTTTTATTTATAACAAGCCCATTTCTTACAATTTTTGTATTGTTGCTCTTACCTATAAGTGGTGGAGTAATTGGGCGTATTGGGAAATCATTACGGCGCAAATCAGAAAAGGGGCAGTCTCAGCTTGGCTTGATTTTATCCTATATTGAAGAAACGCTTTTTGGATTAAGAATTATAAAAGCCTTTAATACCGAAGATAAAATACACGACCGGTTTGTTAAAGAAAATAATTCATATACCCGATTAATGAACCGCATTTGGCGACGCAAAGACCTTGCCGGTCCATTCAGTGAATTTATGGCAACGGTAGTTATTGTAATTATTATGTGGTATGGAGGTAGCATGGTTTTAAATAATGATGCTACGATGAGTCCGCAAACTTTTATGTTTTATCTTGTAGTTTTTTCACAAATTATTCCTCCGTCAAAAGATTTATCAACGGTATATTACAATGTACAACGTGGTTTGGCATCGCTCGACCGGATAGAAGTAATCCTGGATGCGAATATAAAAATAACCGAAAAACCAGATGCCAAGCCAATCAGAGATTTTAAAGAAAATATTGAATATAAAAATGTAAACTTTAAATATATCGAAGATTATGTGCTAAAAGATATTAATCTGTCAATAAATAAAGGACAAACAGTAGCATTAGTTGGTCAATCTGGTTCTGGTAAATCTACTTTAGTCGATCTTCTGCCTCGTTTTTACGATATAAAAGAAGGGGAAATAAAAATAGACGGAATTAATATTCAGAATTTAAAAATTCTTGATTTGCGGAATTTAATGGGTATTGTAAGCCAGGAATCGATTTTGTTTAACGATACAATATACAACAATATAGCATTTGGCATGGAAAAAGCTTCCGAAGAAGAAATTGTTGCAGCTGCCAAAGTTGCTAATGCTCACGAATTTATTTTACAAACCGAACATGGCTACCAAACCAATATTGGCGACCGTGGAAGCAAATTATCTGGCGGACAAAGGCAACGAATAAGTATTGCACGTGCTGTTCTTAAAAATCCACCCATTTTAATCCTCGACGAAGCAACATCATCATTGGATACAGAGTCGGAAAAACTTGTTCAGGATGCGCTGTTTAAACTCATGGAAAACAGAACATCCATTGTAATAGCTCACCGACTTTCTACCGTAAGAAATGCTGATGAGATTTGTGTTTTACAAGAAGGAAAAATTGTGGAACGTGGAAAACATGATGATCTGATAGCATTAAAAGGTGTGTATAAGAAATTATACGATCTACAATCATTTGCTTAAGGCCGCTGAGCCATTTTATTTTATACAAACCTGGCTGTTCTTCCATTCGCAGCCCTTAAAGATTTATTCATCAGGTTTTTTAAACCAATCATCAAACTTACTTCTTAAAAAGCAAATAGGCCTCTAAAAAAGTATCTTTTAGGCTTGTTATGCGTAAGAACTTTAAATAGATATATGACTTTATTTTTTGCTGATATGAGAAAAAAATTACCAGCTTTTTTTATTATTTGCCTAATCCTGTTATTACACATTGGTAATTTTAATCTTTTTGCACAGCAAAATTATGCCGATTCACTGAAAACCATCTTAAGAAATACCTCTGCTGACACAGCAAAAATACCCTATTACTATACCCTTTCGGAGTATTATATTATCAATGCACCTGAGAAAGCCATACCAATAGCTAACGAATTTTTAATCATGGCTGAAAAATATGACAGCCTTGGAATCATTGATTATTGTTATTTAATATTAGGCGAAGCACATTTTTTTCAGGATAATCTACAAAAATCTTTACAATACTTCGAAAAATACCTGGAAAACCAAATAAATCAAAAAAACAGACAAAAAATTGGGCAAGCCTATAATAATCTTGGGATTGTTGCTCGAGCCATGGATGATTACCCAAAAGCGATTGACTATTATCAAAAAGCAATGGGTATTTACCAGGAGTTTAATGATACCAGCGGATTAAGCAGTGTTTATAACAATTTAGGTGTTATGCACGAATATTTAAATTTATTTTCCGAAGCTCGTAATTTTTATCAAAGATCGCTTGAAATAGAAAAAAACATAAACAACCCGGATGGTATTTCAACATCGTATTTAAATCTTGGCGGCATTTATTTTAAACTGGGAGATTACAAAGAAGCAATTAAGTACAGCAAAATAGCAATACCCATTTGCGATTCTTTAGGATTTAATATAACCCTGGAGATGGTATATGAACAATTATATAAAATTTATAAAGAAAGCGGGAATCCATCCAAAGCACTTACCTTTTTTGAAAAATTTTATGACTTAAAAAACAAAAGGATCAACCAACAAACCAATGCAAAAATTGCCGAATTAGAAATTAAATACGAATCGGATAAAAAACAACAAGAAATTGAACTGCTTAACAAACAAAAAAAACAAAAATCAGACATCAATATTATTCTATTAATTGCAGTAGGTGTTGTTATTCTTCAAGCCTTTATTCTTCTTTTGGTTAATACAAAAAGAAAACGTAATAATAAAATTTTACGTTTTAAAAATGCAGAAATGCAGCAGCAAAAAGAAGAGATTGGGACTCAACGCGATGAAATTGAAGCCCAAAGAGACGAAATACAAAGACAGAAAGAATTTGCTGATAAACAAACCGAATACATTTTAAGACAAAACAAAGATATTACAGATAGCATTGAGTATGCAAAACATATCCAGGTTGCTCTTTTCCCGGATAAGCTTACCCTGCAAAAAATCTTACATGATGGTTTCTGCCTTTTTAAGCCTAAAGATATTGTAAGCGGCGATTTTTATTGGGTAGCAGAAATTAATGGGAAGTCAGTAATAGTAGCAGCCGATTGTACAGGACATGGTGTTCCCGGTGCGTTTATGAGTATTATTGGCATTAATTTTTTAAATGAAATTGTTTTTGATGAGTATGAACTGAATCCGGCAGAAATTTTAAACCGCTTACGCAAAAAAGTGGTTAAAACCCTTGTTCATTCGAACAGGCTAGAAGAAGCGAAAGACGGCATGGATATCTCGCTGGTGGTAATTAACCACGAAAATATGAAATTACAATATGCTGGTGCTTACAATCATCTTTATTTTATCCGGGACCATATGTTAGAGGTTATTAAAGCAGACCGCATGCCGGTAGGTATTTCTGCAAAAGCAATGCAACCTTTTACAAACCATGAAATGGATATTCAGCCTGGCGATTTATTTTATATGTTTACTGATGGGTATGCAGATCAGTTTGGTGGACCGCTGCGTAAAAAATTTCGTATTGGAAACCTGCGCGAACTACTGCTGGAAATACACGACAAAAGCATTCAGGAACAAAAACAAATATTATTCGAAAGTTTCATCAACTGGAAAGGAGATCAACCTCAGGTTGATGATGTTTTGGTTTTAGGTTTTAAAATTTAGGGTTGTTCAATCTCTTCTTTTACTAATTCAACCAGTTTTTTAATGTTAAGATTTTTCCCATTAACCTTATAGGCAGCCTTTTCATAATCGCCCTTTCTTTTGTTCATAAGTTCAACAGCATAAACGGTTAAATCCTCTTTTGACTTGCCCCAGACTAATGGCCTGTCCTTTTTTGCAATCATCAGACGATTAACCAGTGTAGGAACATCCACCTCAATATAAATGGTTGTTCCATTTCGGTTCATAATTTTCAAATTATCGTAAAAACAAGGAGTCCCACCTCCGGTAGAAATCACGGCATCTTTGTACTTATCAACGACTTCGACTAATGCTTCTTTTTCAATTATCCTAAATTCGTCTTCTCCTTTTTCATACATCAAAAAACGGATGGTATTATTAAATTTCTCTTCAATATAATTATCCAAATCAACAAAAGGTTTGTCTAATTTTGTGGCTAACTTTTTCCCAATAGTTGATTTCCCGCTGGCCATAAATCCAATTAAGAAAATTCTCATAATCGGTTTTTTTTGTGTTACATCATAAAATTACAAAAACTATTTAATCTTTGCCATTTTGAAACAGGCTCATTTGAGATGTATCGTCCTTTTCTTTGTTATCATTCTCTTCTTCAACTACTTCCTCTACTTCTTTAATTAATGGTTCCAGTTCTTTTATCACTTTTACTTCATAAGTTGACAATCGTTTCCCGCGGGCTTTATAGCTTTTAACACCAATAAAATCAGCCACTTCAATGATTTCATTTTCGCGGTTTTTATGTCGTCCACCAAATGAAACTTCCAGTCTGGGATACTCTACTTCAGTAATTTTTATCAAACGGGAATGCTTGTTATCGCCAATAAAGCTGGTAAGTTTATCGGTAAGATCAAAAGTAAAACGCTTGATATAGTAATATTCGAGATCAGCATCGTAATAAACGGCTGAGAAAATTTTATCCGGTCTGAATTTTTCAACAATCAATACATCATCTTCAAAATGATTCATCAAATCATAGGAGGTTAAACGATATTTACCCGATTTAGTAACAACAAGCAATTTTTCATCACCATGGAATTCACCGAGGTATTTTCCACGTCCATCATCGTTAAGGCGTAAAACTTCTTCTTCGAACCAAATTTTTCTTCCACCAAGTGTTGATGCTCCTTCATCTTTAAGCACAATTTTATGCACCGCATATTTGGTAAGAATATTACCTATCGATTGACGCCCTTTAATGGACAATTCACTAAAATCAAATTCAAATACCGTTTTTTTAAGCCTTGGGCGAGGACGTAAATAAACTTTAACAATTTCTGCCTCTCCGTTTGGATTGGCTGTCATATATAATATTTTCGAACCTTTGGTTCCTTTGGTAATATCATATTCTTTATCACGTGTAATGCCTTTTATCGCACAGCGTTTTATCATGATATTGCCATTTAAACCATCTCGGTAAATAATATCGTAAATGGTACGGCTATCGTTTCGTTTAAATACTGCTACATGTATAATATCTTTTCCTACAAAAGTTTTTTCCGATACTTTGGTTATGATATATCTACCATCGCGAAGGAAAACGATTATTTCATCTATATCTGAGCAATCGCATACATATTCATCTTTACGCAATGATGTGCCTAAAAATCCTTCCTGTCTGTCGACATAAAGCTTTTCGTTAGCAACAACAACCTGTGTAGCTTCGATAGATTCTAAATTCCGAATTTCTGTTTTCCGGTCTCTCCCATCACCATGTTTTTTTCGTATTTGTTTAAAAAAATTAATAGCAAAATCAATCATGTTATCCAGGTGATTTTGCACTTCTTTAATCTCATCTTCAAGTTCTTTGATGATTTTATCCGATTTTTTAGAATCAAACTTAGAAATCCGTTTAATTTTTATTTCGGTAAGTTTTATAATATCATCGCGGGTAACTTCTCTGAGCAACATCTTTTTATAAGGCTCCAATCCTTTATCAATGGTTTCGATAACACTCTCCCAGGTTTCACACTCTTCGATATCGCGATAAATTCTATTTTCGATAAATATTTTTTCGAGCGAAGACATGTGCCATGCTTCCTGAAGTTCGCCTTTTTTTATCTCAAGCTCTCGCTTTAGCAAATTAACTGTGCTATCGGTAGATATTTTAAGCATTTCTGTCACACCGATAAATAAAGGCTTAGCTTCATTTATTACACAGGCATTTGGCGAAATGGAGACTTCACAATCAGAAAAAGCATACAGCGCATCAATGGTTTGATCGGGGGAGGTACCTCCCGGCAGATGAATTAAAATTTCTACATGTTCGGCTGTATTATCGTCAATTTTACGAATTTTTATTTTACCCTTATCAATAGCTTTAAGTATAGATTCGATCAAGCTTTGCGTTGTTTTCCCAAAAGGCAGCTCGGTAATTTTCAACGTTTTTTTATCTACTTTTTCGATTTTAGCCCTTATTTTAACAGCTCCTCCTCTGATTCCATCGTTGTATTTATTAAAATCAGCAATACCACCGGTTGGGAAATCGGGAAACAATTCAAAATCTTTTCCCTTAAGATAAGCTATAGATGCATCAATCAGCTCATTAAAGTTATGAGGTAAAATTTTCGAGGCCAGTCCAACAGCAATACCTTCTACACCCTGAGCTAACAACAAAGGGAATTTAACAGGCAAAGTAACCGGCTCTTCATTTCTTCCGTCATATGATTTTTTCCATTCTGTTGTTTTAGGATTAAAAACAACATCAATAGCAAATTTAGAAAGCCTTGCTTCAATATATCTTGGAGCAGCGGAACTATCTCCGGTAAAGGTGTTTCCCCAGTTTCCCTGCGTATCAATTAACAAATCTTTTTGTCCTAATTGTACCAGGGCATCGCCAATGGAAGCATCTCCATGTGGATGGTATTGCATGGTATATCCAATAATATTGGCCACTTTATTATACCGCCCGTCATCAAGCTTTTTCATGGCATGCAGGATCCGGCGCTGAACAGGTTTCAATCCATCATTCAGATGTGGTACGGCACGCTCTAAAATTACATACGATGCATAATCCAGAAACCAATCTTTATACATTCCTGACAAATGCATAATTTTATGCAGCTCTTCTCCTGATTTCTCTTTCCCTTCAGTATTGGTTTCTTTATCCAATTCTTTATTTTCCGATTGCTCAAGATTATCTTTTCTCTCAGTACTCATTCTGCTTCCCGCTATTTAAAATAATTTTAACAACATTTTTTTATGAAAACTATCTTTCTTCAATCACATCAATGTTAAGATTTTCAACAATAAAATCCTGCCTGTCGGGTGTATTTTTACCCATATAAAATTCAAGCAGATCATTTATGGCATCTTCTCGCCTTAACCTTACAGGATCTAACCGGATATCTTTCCCTATAAAGTGTTTAAACTCATCAGGTGATATTTCACCTAATCCCTTAAATCGAGTAATTTCCGGATTGTTTTTTAGTTTTTTAATGGCTTGGTTTTTTTCTTCATCACTATAACAATAAACGGTTTCTTTTTTGTTTCTTACTCTAAAAAGAGGTGTTTGTAAAATAAACAAATGCCCGTTTTTAACCAGGTCAGGAAAAAATAGCAAGAAAAAGGTTAATAACAGCAACCTGATAT
>CAZSIC010000077.1:3675-16728 GCA_964606845.1 uncultured Bacteroidales bacterium | reverse complement strand
ATTACATTTTGCTGGTTATTTTCTTTTACTTTTTCTGCAGTATGAAGCATAAATTCGTAAAAAACGGTAGGCTCGTTATAAGTATAAGCAATACCAATGTTGTTTTTTCTTGATTTAGCAAATTGAGTGATTTGTTCTGGGGTATAATTCATGCTTTCACGGGCAAATTCTTCGACAGATGCTTGTGATATTTGCCAGTTTTGGCAAAAACTACATTTTAAATTACAGCCAATACTTCCTACAGATAAAATTTCATATCCAGGGTAAAAGTGATATAAAGGTTTTTTCTCTATCGGGTCGAAACCCATAGAGGAAACTACTCCATAATTTGAAGAAATTAATTTCCCATTGGTATTTTTTCTTACTTTGCAAATACCTGATTCATCCGGTTGAATTATGCAATGATGCGGGCACAGGTTACATTGAATTTTTTGATTTTCTTTTTTGTGGTAATATAATGCTTCCATAAAACTATCGTATAACAAATCTTTTGTAGTTCGACAAAGGAATTTCTTCATATTTAACATCATCTACTCTTGCCCAGGTGGGGCCTTGTTGGCACCAAACCAAATATTCCTCAAGAATCTCACCTTTCCCTTCAGCTTCAATATAAACCAATCCGTCGGATTTGTTATGGACAAATCCTTTGATGTCTAGTTCGTTAGCTTTTTTCAGGGCGCTATATCTAAAACCAACGCCTTGTACTTTGCCATAAATATAAATCATGTATGCTTTTTCCATAGTCTTAGTCGTAACGGGCTGATTTAAAAAACATAAAATCTAAGTCTTCATTGTCCTTATCTATTAATCCTGCTGCTTTTTTAGCAGCCTCAATAAGTTGTCCGGTGGTTTTTATTCCTTTAGTTCCCGGCATAACAAATCCACTGTTACCTTCTTTATTTTTTACATATAAACCATGTTTTTGAGGTTTTATATCATCAAAATCTTCAATTTTTTGAGGTGTGGATAATACATCGACCACTACTTTTATTTGGTTTAATTCATCTTTATTTAAAGGTTTAAATCGGCTGTCTTTTGTTGCAGCAGCAATAGCATTTTCAATAACTTCATCATATAATTGGCTGTTTTTAGGAAATAAATCTCCAACACATCCTTTTAAATTATCGTTTGTATCATATATTGATACTACACATGCTCTGTTTAATTTAAGATCGGGTGAAATTTTACTTACATCTTTTTTTCTGATTTGACCTGTTGAAACATAAAATAAAATTGTTTCGAATGCAATTTTAGCATAGTTTGTTTTTGGATTAAACATAATAATTGAAATTTAATAAAATGATGTTTTTATAATATGACAAGAATTTATGTGCATAAACAATTTAATTATGCAGACTTTTTTCGGTTAAAAGATCAAAAGTTTATTAATGATTTAAGTAAAAATACAAATTTCATTTTATAAGTTCAATTTATTTTGGGAAAGAATAAAATTAGAATTATAATTATATTGTTTTTATCTGAAGAAGTTATATTATTTTTGAATTATGAAATTATCCGGATATCTTTTTTGGGAGAATTTTAAAATTGCCATCAACTCAATACGATCGAACCTTTTACGAACTATATTAACCATTTTTATTATTGCTTTCGGTATTATGGCTTTGGTTGGCATTTTAACTGCTATTGATTCGATAAAAGGTTCTATAAGTAACGAATTTAGAAGTATGGGTGCAAATACTTTTTCTATAGTTAATCGAGATAGCCGTGTTAGTGTAGGAGGTCGGGTTAAGCGATTTAAAAGCATTACCTATAGAGATGCTATGCGTTTTAAAGAAGAGTTTACATTTCCTGCGGTTGTTTCCATATCTACAAGTGCCTCTGATATGGCTACTGTAAAATATAAATCAAAGAAAACAAATCCTAATATTCCGGTTGTAGGCGCCGATGATAATTATTTGTTTACATCGGGTTATGAAATTGAAAGGGGGCGGAACTTTAACAGTACAGAAATACAATCTAATGCCCATAGTGTAATTATTGGTAAAAGCTTAGCTGATGAATTGTTTTTATCAAATGAATCGCCGCTTGAAAATGTAATTAGAATAGGCACCGATAAATATAAAGTTATTGGCGTACTTAAGTCAAAGGGTTCCAGTTTTGGCTCTTCGGGCGATAAGATATGTATATTGCCTATTACAAGTGTTAGGCAATATTTTTCACGGCCTAATATGAATTTTAAGATTGATGTTTTACCAAACGATCCAAAGCTTTTGGATGCTGCAGTTAATGAGTCTCAGGGAATATTTCGCGTGATAAGGAATTTAAAAAGTTTTGAAGAAAATAATTTTACTGTCGAAACAAGTGATAATCTTGCCAATTTATTGATTGAAAACATAAAATATGTTACTATTGCCGCTACCATTATTGGAATAATTACATTGTTCGGAGCTGCCATTGGTCTAATGAATATTATGCTCGTTTCTGTTACCGAACGAACCCGTGAAATTGGAATACGAAAAGCCATTGGTGCAAAGTCTGTAATCATAAGGCGTCAATTCCTTTATGAGTCAATACTTATAGGACAATTGGGTGGAATTTTCGGTATTATTTTAGGAATTTTAATCGGAAATGTTGTATCTTTAATAACTGGTGGGATATTTATAATTCCATGGGTTTGGATCTTTGCCGGAGTAGTGCTTTGTTTTGTTGTTGGCTTAATTTCCGGGTTATTTCCGGCAATAAAAGCATCAAAGTTTGATCCAATTGAATCGTTGCGTTACGAATAATTTTATTTAAAACAATATATTTTCAAAATTATGAAAGAATTGGTAATTGAAAAAACAGTTAAAACTCCATATGTTAATTTCGATTCCAGTACTGGTATATTAAAAATTACAGGGCGATCAATTCCCGAAAATCCTGAAGATTTTTATGATAATCTTTTTAACTGGGTTAAAGAATATTTTAATAATCCACAAAAAGGAACAAATATTGATATTCAGCTTGAATATATAAACAGTGGCTCATCAAAATTTATTCTTGAATTTTTTCAATTACTTCAGGATTATCATTCACAAGGCAAAGAATGTAAAATTAATTGGTATTATGAAGAAGATGATGAAGCGGTTTTTGAGTTAGGAAAACATTATCAAACACTTATTAATGTTCCTTTTAAGTTAATCGAAATTTATTAGCAAGATATTTTTTACACTTAAAAAAAGAGGCCGTCCAAGAAGTAGCCATTGCGAACGAAGTGCAAGCTCAACGAAGTTAATTTTTAAATTTCAATGGTCTGAGAATAAAAAGATTACCTGCCTGCAGCAGGCAGGCTTCTTCGTTCCTCATCGTAATGACGTTGCTTTTTTTCTTTTTGGACGGTCTCTTTTAATATTTTGATTAAAATATTATTATAATTTTTCAATTAAATCAACTACACGGCATGAGTATCCCCATTCATTATCGTACCATGAAATAACTTTTACTGTTTTGCCCATTACCATGGTGCTTAAAGCATCAAAAATTGATGAATGTGTATTATGAATAACATCGACAGAAACAATGGGGTCTTCGGTATATTCGAGAATACCTTTCATAGGCCCTTCGGCAGCTTCTTTCATGGCTTTATTTATCTCTTCTGTCGATACTTCTTTTTTTAGGTTTGCTACAAGGTCAATCATTGATCCGGTTGGTGTAGGAACGCGAATTGCCATACCATCAATTTTCCCTTCTAGTTCTGGTAAAATTTTTCCAACGGCTGTTGCAGCTCCTGTGGTTGTTGGTATTTGAGAAACGGCAGCAGAACGTGCTCTTCTTAAATCAGAATGAGGTGCATCTAGAATCATCTGGTCGTTTGTATAGGAATGGATTGTTGTCATGAATCCATTTTCAAATCCAAAATTGTCGTTTAAAACTTTTACTACCGGAGCAAGGCAGTTTGTTGTACATGAGGCATTTGAAACACACGTGTCTTCAGTACGTAGGTCTTCATCATTAACGCCTAAAACAATCATGTTATCGATTTGATCCTTGGCAGGAACTGTTAAAATAACTTTTTTGGCTCCATTTTTCAGGTGATCGCCATATCCGCCTTTCTCGCTTTCTTTTTTCCTGAAAATCCCTGTTGATTCAACTACAACATCAGGAGTTTCTCCCCAGGCTATATTAGCCGGTTTTTTTTCAGACGACACTTTTACTTTTTTGCCGTTTACAATAATTGAGTTTTCATCATAAGAAACCGTTCCGTTAAACTTACCTTGTGTTGAATCGTATTTTAATAAGTGAGCTAATGTTTTGGTGTCGGTTAAATCATTTATACCTACAATTTCAATATTTTTTCTTTCAAGGGCTATTTTATATACGTTACGGCCTATACGCCCAAATCCGTTTATTGCTACTTTTATTTTTGACATATTTTTATTTTTTACGGGGTTATTAATTATGTTCAAAATTATATATTTAAAACTAATTCTTCAAGAATTTATAAAGAATAAATCTAAATAGTTTTTTTAGATATTGAATCGATTAAAAAAGTTTGAATTTTTTCTTTCGCCTTTTATAGAAATCATCAGATATTTCCTGGGCGTTAACTATTTTACCTATTCGATAGCTAATAAATAATGCAAATAAAAATTGCTGGTTATCTTCAACAGCCATTATATCCAACTTGTTTAGATATGCATGAAAAATAAATCCTGCTTCCAGAGCATGGACAGTAACCTCTGATTGGCTAAATTCAAAATTAAACCCGGTTTTTATAAATGCTCCGGGTATTATTCCAATTTCATCAATACCTTTAAAAAAGGAGGTTTTTCCACTTATTTCACCAGATGTATGGATATCAGGATTAAATTTTTCTTCACGAACACCATAAAGAGAATCGTTAACAGGATATAGAATTTCGTAATAAATTGGTTTTTGAATCGCTATGGCTGGTCCAAAAGAATAAAAAAACCTTACAGCAACCGAACCAGGATCTCTTTTGGTAAAAATTTCATTTTGTTTGCCATATCCAAACCTTAAATCAAAAACATGATTGGTTTTTCCAAAAACAAAAGATTCGGAGGTTAAAAATGATGAAGTTGACTTTACTTCTTTAGGATGCTTTAATATTGAAAAATCAACTTCATATACTTTCTTTTCAAAAAAATTGATTCGATTTCCATATCTGTATCCCAGCCCCCAGCCATTTGTGTTAAGATGAAGACTTGCTGTTTTTTCGTTTTTATAAAAAATTTTGGGCAAGTCATCTATTTCTTGCTGGGCAGGAAGTATGAACCAGACATGAATTAATAAAAAAAAGAAAAAGAAACTATAACGCTTACTCATAAATAAAAAACTGCCCCAAAAAGTAAAAATAGAAAAATTTGAGACAGATTAAAAGTAACTACTCTTTTTTACTAAAAGTTTAGTGTAATTACTATGCGTTAACGTCTGTTTGTTCTACATTAGCCTGACCGTAGGCAGGGCAGTCCTGACCTTTACAAGAACTTAATACTGCCACTGCAAATAAAGATAATAGAACTGCTACAATGATTTTTTTCATAATAAAATATTGTTAATAAATTTAACTTTTTTATATGTATCCAAAACTAAAAAAAAAAAATTACAAAGTAAAATTTAACCTTGTTGTTCGCTTGTTGTGCTGTTATCTGCATAAGCCGCACATCTTTCTGTCATAGTGCATGATAAGCAGATAGTTACAATTGCAACTAAAGCTAAAATTAAAGATATTCTCCTTTTCATAATTCCTAACCCTTTTTAATATTGATAAAAAATTTTTGTAAAAAACATTATTAATAACATGATAATATACGCCATGCTTTCAACAAGGTTGTTTTTTTAAATAATCGTTTATCTACAAAAATTGTATGTTTATCAAAATAAAAAACCGGGTCGTCAATACCCGGTTTTAAAACAGTTTAAGAAGCAATTTGTTTAACTAAATAATGTTTTAAGTTTACATTAATTTAATTTTAATATTCTTCCTGGTGTATAAGGTGCATTTGCTTGATTTAATTTTTCTTCCAAATTTTTAATATCAGTATTTTTGATATTTTCCAACTTTTCTATTAAAGCAGGCAACTCTTCCTGGATAATTTGATAAGCCATTTTACTGGTTTGTGTAATGGCCGATGTTGTATTCGACTGGCCCCAGTAAACATACTGTAATCTTCTGGTTAACGGTACCGGAGCAGGAGGAATTTCTTCACTACTTGCTTTTGGCTGGCTACCCTCAAAGGTATACAATATATCATCCAGGTCTTTCTCAATTTTTTCGGCCTCCATTAGTAATTCATGCGAAACACCAGGTGATGTTGCAATAGCCTGTTTTAAATAAGAAACTTTATCAATTAATTCTTTATTTAATTCTATGGCTCCTTGCATTATACGTCCTAACTCAGCAAAGTTGCGTTTAAATTCAACCATCGCTTTGGGGTTTGGTGCGGGTAAAGTAGTATTTTTTAGAGGCTTAACTGTGAATTTCTGGTCTCCTAAAAGATCAACAATCTCTCCTTTTTTATACATTGAAACCGAAACGGTATAATCACCCGGCATAACTAACCAGAATCCACGGTCGTTATTTAAAGGGTTAAATTTGTCGTTTCTTAAATTAATTGGGAAAGTTCCTGTGTATCTCAAATTCCAGTTTACACGATTTACACCTTTTGCAGGTTTTTTATTTATTTTTCTTACTACATTTTCATCCTGGTCTTTGATTGTAAAAATTAGATAAGGAGCAACCTCTTTTGCTTCATCTTCAAGTTCTTTCCATGATGGCTGAGGAATAGGTTTGCTAGCTTCAAAGAGTTCTTTTTCTTTCTCCTGTCTGATTTGTTTATCAGTTTTAGGAACTTCTTTCATATAATATGTAAAAGTAGCTCCAAATTCAGGATTTGGTGCTGTAAAATATGTTGAACCCTGACCGTATTTTTTACTGGTTTGTGCATATACTAATGCATCTTTTATAGGAAACATATGTGCTTGTTTCTCAACCAAAGCAGGATTGATATCACGTAATGGGCTATAATCATCTAAAATATAAAAACCTCTGCCAAAAGTTGCTAAAACAAGATCATTTTCTCTTTCCTGTACCACCATGTCTCTCACAGCTATGGTGGGTAAACCAGCTTTTAGTTGTATCCATTTTTCACCACCATTGTATGAATAGAAAGCTCCAAATTCGGTTCCGGCAAATAATAAATCTTTATTTACGTTGTCTTGTTCAATGGTATGAATTGTACCATTCTCAGGGAATCCATTAGTTATTGCTTCCCATGTTTTTCCTTTATCCGTACTTTTTAAAAGATAAGGTTTAAAGTCATCTCTTTTTCGATTATCAAATGATGCATAAACCACATTTTCATCATATCTGGATGCATAAATATCGCTTACATATGTATATGCAGGTATACCTGGGAAAGAAGATATTTTTCTCCAATTTTTACCACCATCTTCAGTAACGGATATCACACCATCGTCAGTTCCTGTGTAAATTAATCCTTCTTTTACTGGTGATTCATCTAATGAAATTATCATTCCGTATAGAGATGTTGACACGTCTTTAACAACAGCATCAGCGCTCCAGTATTTACCCATTACAGGCCAGGTGTTGCGGTCAATGTTTGCTGTAAGGTCTTCGCTTATTACTTCCCATGTATCTCCTCTGTTTTCGCTTTTAAATAATACATTGGCAGCAATATATAAACGTGTATTTTTATGTGGACTGATTATAATAGGCGTATTCCAGTTCCATTTATAAGTAAATTCACCTTTTGCAGGCTGAGGCTTAATATAAACACTTTCACCACTTTTTTTATCATACCTGTAAACATTACCATATTGATATTCATTATAAATAATGTTTGGATTTTCAGGATCTATTTTAGACCAGAATCCATCACCACCGATAGTAACTGTCCATTCTCCGCTGGTAACTCCACTACTACTTGTGTTTTGTGACGGCCCAACGCAGCTGTTGTTATCTTGTGTACCACCTGTTACATTATAAAATGGGTAATCATTATCTACACCTACCCGGTAAAATTGAGTAACAGGTAAATTAGAGACATGTCGATAATGTTTGCCATCGTCATAGGTAATGTAAACACCACCATCACCACCGATCATCCAGTGTTTTGTATCGTTTGGATCAATCCATAGCGCATGATCGTCTACGTGTCTTTGGTTCAGGCTAAGACGGCTCCATGTTTTTCCGCCATCGGTAGTAACATGTGAAACCGTTTCAACAGAATAAACTTTATTAACATCTACCGGGTCGCAAAAAATCTCATTATAATATTGTCCGCTTGATGAGTGATCGCTCATACGTTTCCACGTTTCACCACGGTCTGTTGATCGGTAAAAACCACCTTTATCTTCAGCAGCTTCAACTATTAAATATATATAATCTGGATTCACAGGCGAAATAGCAATTCCCATACCTCCTTTATGAACGCCTGGCAATCCTTTTTCAATTTTTTTCCATGTTTTACCGCCATCGGTTGATTTGTGAACTCCCGATTCAGGGCCTCCGCCAATTTTAGTATGAACATGTCGTCGTCGTTGTTCTGAGGTTGCATAAATTACTTCAGGGTCTCTTGGATCAAGGATAACATTATTTATACCAGTGTTTTCGCTTATATTTAAAATTTTGTTCCATGTTTTACCACCGTCTGTTGTTTTGTACAATCCGCGATCTCCTCCTGGGCCCCAGGCAGAACCTTCAGCTGCAACATAAACAATATCAGTATTACATGGATTAATGGCAATCATACCAATTTGCCGCGATTCTTTTAATCCCATATTGGTCCATGACTTTCCTCCATCAACTGATTTATAAACACCATCGCCATAACCTAAAGCACGCTGATGATTATTTTCTCCGGTACCTGTCCAAATAACATTTGGGTTTTTAGGATCCATGGCTAAACAACCAATGGAATAGGAACCATATTTATCGAATACCGGATTGAAGGTAATTCCATTGTTTTCTGTTTTCCAAATGTTTCCAGAAGAAACGGCAACAAAAAATTCAGAATGGTTATTAGGGTTAACGGCAAAATCAGAAATTCTACCAGATGCATAAGCAGGTCCAATTCCTCTGAATTTTAATGCACTTAAAATTCCGGAGTTTACAGGATCTTTTTCTTCTTTTTCTTTTTCTTTTTCTTTCTTTGCAAACGAATCAAATGAAGTAAGCAAGAAAGTACTGGCAAACAAAACGATTAGTATGGTTTGCCATCTTTTTCTTCTTAAATTTTTTAATCTCATTGTGATGTTTTTTAGTTTAAATTTTAGGTGTGATTAAATGATATTAAGTTTGTTTTTTTGACCTAAAAAAATCTTAATAGTTTAATTGTTAATAACGATCTAAATTAGTGATTTTATTATGTAATGAAAAATTGCTGTAAAAGATTATTTTTTTACTTTTAACATTTTTAATCATAAAAATTTATAGTCATGAATAAAATTGCTTTAATAACGGGAGCAACATCAGGTATAGGAAGAGCTACTGCCAAAAGACTTGCTTATAATAATTTTGATGTTATTATTACCGGCCGCAGAAAAGAGTTACTTGAAGATTTGAAGAATGAAATTGAAACGAAAGCTTCCGGCAGTGTATACATCTTAAATTTTGATGTAAGGAATAACGACGAAGTGAATCAAGCCATTGATAGCTTGCCGGAAGACTGGCAGGATATTGAAGTTTTGGTTAATAATGCCGGCCTTGCAGCCGGACTGGATCATTTGCAGGAAGGCAATATTGATGACTGGGAAAGAATGATAGATACCAATGTTAAAGGATTGTTATATACAACGCGAAAGATATCGCCACGAATGGTTGCCAAAAAGCGAGGGCATATTATTAATATAGGATCAACAGCCGGAAAAGAAGTATACGAAAAAGGTAATGTCTATTGCAGCACAAAACATGCCGTTGATGCATTAACAAAGGGTATGCGGATTGATATGCTCAAACATAAAATTAAAGTAACTGCTATAAACCCTGGCATGGTAGAAACGGAGTTTTCGATGGTGAGATTTAAAGGCGACAAAGAAAAAGCAGAAAAAGTTTACCAGGGATTTACTCCACTCTATGGCGAAGATGTAGCTGATACCATACTTTATGTAGTTACAAGACCCGAGCATGTTTGTATAAATGATATGATTATAACTGCAACCGCTCAGGCAAACTCATTCTTCAAAATAACTGAATAAAGTACATCAGATATTTGTAAACGAACAGGAATGTTCGTCTTACCAGTACATCCGACATTCCTGTCCGATGATTTGATTTTTAAGTTTCATATAAAATGGTTGAATACAAAAAAAATCTACCACATATTCTACCTGAATCAGGAGTTTTCTTTGTCACTTTCAGAATGCATAATTCATTGCCATTAGACCTATTAGTAAAATTGAAAAGTGAATATAAAAACGAAATATATCTGACCAAACAGAGCATTAAAAATTCGAAGATTTTAAAATCAAGACTTTATGATTTATATGATGATTATTTCCGGGATTTCGATGCCTTACTCGATCAATATGCAGGAGAATTTAATCTCACTGAAAATCAAAATATAGGAAACATTGTAAAAGATGCGTTGTTTTATTTAGATAAAAAAGAATACAAGCTAATTTGTTTTACTGTAATGCCTAACCATGTTCATTTAATTATTTATCGGTTGAAAAAACCGTTATTTAAAATCATGCAAGTATTAAAAGGGTATACATCAAGAGAAATAAACAAGATATTAAATAGAAAAGGAAAATTTTGGCATACAGAAAGTTATGATAATGTAATCAAAAACAGGAATGAATTGGCAATAAAAATAAAATATGTATTAAATAATCCTGTAAAAGCAGGATTAACAAATCATTGGAAAAACTGGAAATATTCTTATTGCAACCCTAAGTTTTTGGAAGATTAAGAAAACGGACAGAAATGTCCGTTTAATAAGTACATCGGACATTCCTGTCCGATGGTTTTTTAAACGAACAAGTCTGCCAGATGCAGATAAAATTATTCGTTTTACCTGTACAATGTAATAAACGAACAAGAATGTTCGTTTTACCAGAACATCGGATATTTCTGTCTGATGATAAACGAACAAGAATGTTCGTTTTACTTGTAGTCCGAACTTAAAACCGGCTTACATATCCAAAATGAATCTTTGCCGAACGGATTTCAATGGGGTTATCAAATTTTTTTCCAAGGGCGTAGCTTATGGTAAATATTCCGGCATTGGTCTCAAAATCGGCACCTATCCCAAAGCCCCAAGGAAAGTCTTCGGTTATATTTTGAGTTACATTTTTATAATAATAAGCGCCATTCCAGAAAAGATAAAATGCAGAATTTTGTTCAAATAAGTATCTTATCTCAATATTTTGCAAAGAGTATACAGAGGCATTAAAAATATTCTCGTCGAATCCACGTAACGAAGTAGCTCCGCCAAACTGGTATAATTCATTTTCAAAAAAAATAGCTTCTTCACCTTTGTCGGCAAATTGATCCAGATAACGTGTGGTGTTCGAAAAATGAAATACGAAACGGTTGTATATTGGATAATAAAATTTAAAATCCAGTCCGGCATCAATTTCTACCAGATTATGATCAGGATTTATATTTAGGCTATCCGCAATATTTTTTGTATTATTTATGTTTTTAAACCCAGCACCTCCAAAAATATTCAATGTAGCCCCTTTTCGCGGATTGAATTTATAATCCAGTTGCATGAAATGGAATGATACACCAAAAACATTTGACTTTATATCGGCGTACTGAATTTTTGTTGCCGGCAGATTAGTGCCTATGCGCGATGAGTTCTTATAACGGTAATAACCTCTCAATGATTTATTGTAGTCGATCATCAGTTGCAAGCCGATTCCGGAATGTAATAACAGGTAGGATGAATCTTTTTTGTACAGTTCAAAATTTCCATCTACTCCAAAATTAGTTTTCAATAAATATGGATAACCAAAACGGACATCCAGCTTTTGAGTAGATGATTCCAGCTTTTCCCATCGTAAAAAAAGATCTTCGCCACGTCCAAATGAATTGACAAGATTTAAGTTCAGTTCGCCGGTAACTAATAGTTTTCCAGTGGTTTCATTTTCTGGCAAAAAACCAATGATTCCGTTAAATGTGTTCGCTTTCTGCTTTTTAAGGTAAAGATATAAATCTGCATTTTTTTCTTTGAACTCAATTTCTGCCGGTTTAATGGATGATAAAAAGTTCAGGTCGCTGATTCGCTTTTCAATCTGATTGATTTTTTTTTGATTAAAAACATCTCCCGGATGAATTTGTAAATAGCGATATAAATAATGAGGCGAAATTTTTGCTTCGCCTTTAACAATGATGCTATCAATGCGATATAATTTGTTTTTAATAACATTCATTTTAAGATGAATAAGAGAATCATCAAATTGTACCGGCTTAAAATTTAATGAAATAAAAGGGTAACCAGAATTTTCGTATGCAGATAAAATATTTTCTTTCATTGTTAAAATCTCAGAAAGCCTGAATATTTTTTTTTTCTTTCGATGGCTTCGGATCTTAATTTGTTCTTTGATGATGGGTTCTAAATTACTGTAATCGATGGTTCCCTGGTAGTATCTTTCTCCGCGATAAAGCTGAGCAATTATAGAGTCCGTTACAAGATTTACTTGATCTATACTTGCTGCTAAGTAACCCAGCTCGTAAAAATCATTGATTAGCTGATTAATTTTTGCTGATATATAAAGGCTATCGCCATTTAATTGATGATATTTTTTTTGAATAGATTCCGGGATTTCTTGTTGCGACTGGAGATACAAAGCATACTCTTTTTCCTGGCCATTGGATAGTAACGGAGTGAGGAAGAAAACGAAACATACTATATAAAAAGAATATCGCAAAATATTTTTTTAACAAATATATACAGATAACTCTTTTAATGATAAATTATTTTGGGAAAGTAAGATCAGGAATTTTTTCATTGATACGATGACTTTCGGATATTCTGAACGGGCAGGGATGTCCGTTATACCAATATATCGGGCATCCCTGCCCAATAAGCATTTAATGTCACCCAGAGCTTCATGTCACCC
>CAZSIC010000077.1:2025-3575 GCA_964606845.1 uncultured Bacteroidales bacterium | reverse complement strand
TGACGAAGGGTGACGAAGGGTAACGAAGGGTAACGAAAGGTGACCTTCAGATATTTTGAAAATTATTTACTGGTTCATAAATCCCTGATCTTCTAAAACTTTCAGAAAAGCTTTGGAGAAATGCAGGTTGTCGGCTTTTTTGTATCGGTTGTCGGTAAAAATTTGTGCCAGTGTTTCTTTCTGGTTCTCTTCCAGAAGCGCTTTAGTAGATTCCAGTGCTTCTTTTTCGGCATAAATACGGTCGATATCTTCGTTCGTGTAATCTTTATATGTTTCGTAATGCACAACACCTTCCAGTGGTAAGCGGTCGGTGAGTCCCGGGGTTTCATCAGGATATCCAATAACCACAGTTGTAATAGGAATTACACCTTTGGGCAACTCAAGGATATCGATAATTTTATCGGCATTGTATGTAGTTGTTCCCAGGTAACAAATACCCAAACCTTTATCTTCTGCAGCAATACAGCAATTTTGTGCTACCAGCATCGAATCAATGACTGCATTGGTAAACCAAAGGAAATTATCGTATCCGGGTTCTGCATTACGTTGTTTGCACCATTTGTGAAAACGGTTAATATCGGCACAAAAAGTTAATAATACCGGTGCCTGCGTAGCCATGGGCTGATTAAAGTGCGTAGGCGCCAGTTTCTTTTTCATCTCCTCATCGCGGGTAACTACGATAGAATATATTTGCATGGTACCGGTAGTTGATGCGCGTGTTCCTGCTTCCAGGATTTCCTGCAAATCTTTGTCCGAAATTGGGTCGTCTTTATATTTTCGTATCGATTTGTGATTGAATAGTGTGTCTAACATTTTAAATAGATTTTAGATATTAGTATCAAGATTTTTAGACTTATTTTTTAATTTGAAATCTGCCTTTCGGCAGAAAAGTTTCAAATTTACTGTCTCCCAAATCCCGCTTTCCCGCCGAAAAGGCAGAAACGGACTGGCCTCATGTCACCCTGAGCTAATGTCACCCTGAGCTTGACGAAGGGTGACTATAAGCGCTCCCGTTTCATTAATTACCCTGCAAACTTACAAAAAATGAGTAAACCGGCTGTTGATAATTATCAGTTTTTGAAGAATAAACTATATCGGGCGACTGATCGATTATTTACAGAACGGAAAGGAATGTTTGTAAAAGTACATCGTGCATTCCTGCCCGATGGCAAATGTCAATTAGATAAGCAATTTTAACTTCATAAATCATTATTCCCAGCCTGCCGCAGGGTTAATCGATATTCGATATTTTTTATGATTTAAGAATACGGATTAACGATTTTTGATTTACCTGAGAAAATTTCCAGTTGTAACCTGTGCTTATCTTTTTTGTACGATTCTTCTACACTCCATCTTAGATGATAAAGTTTTTTAAAAATATCATATGGGTATTTTTCCTTGTTCAATAAAAATGTAATTGATAGTCATTGTATCAATTGTTTGCAACGCTCCTTATTAAGTAATCATCAATAAACTGCTTTTTAATGCATTGATACGATGACTTTCGGATTTTCTGAACGGACAGGAATGTCCGTTATACCAGTACATCG
>CAZSIC010000077.1:0-1925 GCA_964606845.1 uncultured Bacteroidales bacterium | reverse complement strand
CGATGACTTTCGGATTTTCTGAACGGACAGGAATGTCCGTTATACCAGTACATCGTGCATTCCTGCCCGATGGCAAATGTCAATTAGATAAGCAATTTTAACTTCATAAATCATTATTCCCAGCCTGCCGCAGGGTTAATCGATATTCGATATTTTTTATGATTTAAGAATACGGATTAACGATTTTTGATTTACCTGAGAAAATTTCCAGTTGTAACCTGTGCTTATCTTTTTTGTACGATTCTTCTACACTCCATCTTAGATGATAAAGTTTTTTAAAAATATCATATGGGTATTTTTCCTTGTTCAATAAAAATGTAATTGATAGTCATTGTATCAATTGTTTGCAACGCTCCTTATTAAGTAATCATCAATAAACTGCTTTTTAATGCATTGATACGATGACTTTCGGATTTTCTGAACGGACAGGAATGTCCGTTATACCAGTACATCGGGCATTCCTGCCCGATGATAGCTCTGCAAAACAGGCCGGATAAGCATTTTTCCGAACAAACAGTTATATCTGTTTTACCGGTAATAAAGAAAAAAGCCACAGACAGTAAATTTTTCTACAAAAGTTTTAAAAAAAAGTACAAAAACCTGTTTCTGTCCATTCAAAAGTTTATTCATAAAAAATGAGAATATAATCTTTGAGAAAAAGAAAAAATAATGATAAATTAACACCCCTTTTCCTGTTTTTAAAAACAGGAAATTAATTTTACAATTTAAATTACACTCAATACAAACCTAAAACTTTTTACTATGAAAAAACACTTACTTTTTAAATTATTCACCCTAACCTTTGCACTCCTGATGTGGAGTAGCGTTGGATGGGGGCAAGGATTAGAAGACTTTACAAATAGTAATGCTACTGGATCGTATAATGATAACAGTTTTGTAGGTAACGATGGTATTACTTGGTCTTATGTTGAATCAAGAGATGCTAATGGTGATGCTAACGGTTCAGGAATTAATTTACCTGCTTTGATGTTAAGGCGAGTTTCAGATAATAGTTCTATTACATCAAGTACTGTTTCCGGAGGAATAGGAGACTTTAGCGTAAAACTTTACAAAGGTTTTACTGGTGGTGGAGACAGACAAGTAGAACTGTTTATAAATGGCGATTCTAAAGGCACTTCTACTCCTTTTGATGACTTTGACGAGCATGTTTTTGAGGTATCCGGAATTAATATTGAGGGTGATATTGTAATTTCAATTAAAAATATTACTGGAAAACAAGTAACAATTGATGATATTACTTGGACAGGTTATACGGCATCTTCCAACGACGCCGACTCCTACGTAGACGAAACCGGCGTTACGCAACCTTCCTCTACATCATTAAGCTCTTTAAATTGGGACGAAACAACTCCTACCGCTACTGCGGTTTTCCAGTTTAATATTGTCGATGCCGGAACAGCCGATGGGTTACCCACCGAAGTTACAGAAATAACCATCAAAGCCGGTACCAAGAATACAGCCGACTGGACCCAGGATATTGGTGGCGGATATTTATATAAAGAAAGTTCAGGCACGCAACTTTCCATTGTTACCGAGCCTGACGTACAACCCGGACAGGTTACCTTTTATATCGAAGATGGAGAGTTGGATGTTGCCGATGGAGGTAGTGAAATCGTTACAGTTTACATTTGGCCGGATTCAACAACTACAGATAATGCAATAATTGAATGTATTGTTGATGCCGATAATCATGGTTTTAAAGCTGACCCTGCAGGTTCGGTTTTTGCTGATGATTTTGTCATCAATGTTGAGGGTAACCAGTTTGACATTGTTGTTGATGCTACTCAATTATCATTTATAACTCAGCCGGCGGATGTGTATGTTACTGAAACCATGTCAACCTTTCAAGTTGCCACAACAGATGTTAACGGTAATGTGGATGAAGATTATGCTGATACAGAGAT
>CAZSIC010000076.1:0-16753 GCA_964606845.1 uncultured Bacteroidales bacterium | reverse complement strand
GAGATTTATCAGGATGTTCCGGGTGGACATTCATTCGATAGAATGGATACCAAAGAAGCAAGAAATATACGCGTTAAAATTTATAAATTTTTAAGCGAGTATTTAAATCCTCCACGTCAGATTAATAATGTAAGCGATTTAGAAAAAGCTGCTTACAGATTCAAATAAATCAATATATTAGCACATTCCTTTGTTGCTAAATTAAATCCGATAATTAAAAATAGCTGCCTATTTTGGCAGCCATTTTTAATTTTGTTATCCTATAATCATTACGCATCAATATTTGCATATTTAGCGTGTTTTTCGATAAATTCTCTTCGAGGAGGTACTTCATCGCCCATTAACATTGAGAAGATATGGTCAGCTTCAGCTGCACTATCAATTGTTACTTGTCGTAGCTTTCTAAACTCAGGGTTCATGGTTGTATCCCACAACTGCTCAGCATTCATTTCTCCTAAACCCTTATATCTTTGAATAGATACTGCTCCTTCCCTACCTTGCGCCAACTCTTGCACAACCTGTTTTCTTTCTTCTTCTGACCAGCAATAGCGTTGTGTTTTTCCTTTTTTAATTAAATATAAGGGAGGTGTGGCAATATACAAATAACCACGATTGATTAATTCAGTCATATACCTGAAAAAGAAAGTCATAATTAATGTTTCAATATGGCTTCCATCCACATCGGCATCACACATGATAATGATTTTATGATACCTTAATTTTTCGAGGTTAAGTTCCTTGCTATCTTCTTCGGTGCCCATGGTTACACCCAATGCAGTGAAAATATTTTTTATCTCATCATTTTCATATATTTTATGTTGCATTGCTTTTTCTACATTCAAAATTTTACCTCTTAAAGGCAAAATGGCCTGAAATTTTCTGTCGCGTCCTGCTTTTGCAGTCCCACCTGCAGAATCACCCTCAACAAGGAATAATTCGGTTTTTTCCGGATTACGGTCAGAGCAATCGGATAATTTTCCAGGCAAGCCAGATCCGGAAAGCACGTTTTTACGTTGTACAAGCTCTCTTGCTTTACGAGCAGCATGTCTTGCTGTTGCTGCCATAATTACTTTCTGAACAATTATTTTTGCATCTTTAGGATTCTCTTCAAGATAATTGGATAATTGTTCGCTTACAGCCTGATCAACAGCACCCATTACATCAGAATTTCCTAATTTTGTTTTAGTTTGTCCTTCGAACTGCGGTTCTTGAACTTTAACGGAAATTACCGCAGTTAATCCTTCTCTAAAGTCATCACCGCTGATATCAAATTTCAATTTGGAAAGTAAACCGGATTTTTCGGAATAACTTTTTAATGTACGGGTAAGTCCGCGCCTAAATCCTGCCATATGCGTTCCACCTTCAATGGTATTGATATTGTTAACATAGGAATGCACATTTTCTGCAAAAGAAGTGTTGTAACACAATGCTATTTCAACAGGTATGCCATTTTTTTCGGTATCAAGATAAATGGTGTCACTAATTAATTTTTCGCGGGTTGCATCAAGAAAAGCAACGAACTCCTTTAATCCTTCTTCTGAATAAAAAGAATCTGATCGATATTCACCATTACCATTACCATTACCACTTTCATTTCCGTTACCATTTTCTTCAAATTCACGCTTATCAATAATAGATAAATGAATCCCTTTATTTAAGAAAGCCAGTTCACGTAATCGGGATGCCAGCACTTCATATTTAAATTCTTTAACAGCAAAAATAGTTTCATCAGGTTTAAAAGTAATAATTGTACCTGTTTTTTCGGTGGTTCCAATTTCTTTTATTTCACTTAAAGGTTTGCCAATTTTATATTCCTGAACATAAATTTTCCCTTCGCGGTGAACTTCTGCACGTAATGATGATGATAAAGCATTTACACATGAAACACCAACACCATGCAAACCACCCGAAACTTTATAGGAATCTTTATTAAATTTACCACCTGCGTGAAGAACAGTCATTACAACCTCAAGAGCAGATTTACCCTCTTTTTCGTGAAAATCGACAGGAATACCACGGCCGTCATCAGTTACCGTTACAGAATTATCTTCGTTAATAATCACTTCAATTGAAGTACAATATCCTACCAGCGCTTCATCGATTGAGTTATCAACAACCTCATAAACCAAATGGTGCAATCCTTTTTCGCTAATATCTCCGATGTACATTGCCGGACGCTTTCGAACAGCTTCTAGTCCTTCTAACACCTGGATACTCTCTGCCATATATCCGTTTTTTTCCATCTTGGCCAAAGCATCTTTTAACTCATCCTTGCTTAGTTCACTCATTGTTGAATTTTTTATTAATTTTTAACAAAATTGTCCAATTACGGATAAAAAACTTATCCGAATAATTTTAAAATTCTAATACTTTATTAAGTGGATTTTTTTGTATTTTTCAAGGTCAAAAAATAAAATTATAAAACACTGTTAATCATTATACTACAACACTCATCCACCCTTGTTTTAAAATCATGTAAATATACTAAAAATTAATGATTTTTAGGGGATTAAACAGCTATAAAATACATAAAATTATTAACAATAAATTCACACTTTTTTGGGACAATTTTTATCAATTTAAAAAGAATAGTTAATTCCTATTAAAACATTAAAACCATAAGTAGGGTAATAGTTCCATTGATAATAACTTTCGGAAAGGATATTGTTGAATTGAACAAATCCGGATAAAATCTTTGAATATCGGTACTCGGCTCCGAAATTAACATCAATTACAGGATCAAGTTCTGCAAAATCATTGTTATCATTCAGTTTAGCATACCTTTTCCCTAATGAAAAAATATCGGCTGTTAAGATAATTTTATCACGCAAGTTATAGCGGGCAGAAAATGTTAGATCAAAAGAAGGTTTATGCCATGGTTTAAGCTCTTTACCCATTTTAAAGTCGCGGTAATTAGCTTTAATATGTAAATTTAATTTTTCATTTGGAGCAACTGACAACTCACCAAAATAACTCACTAATTCGATATTATCGTAAACAACAGAAAACTGATTTCCAATACTATCAGTTAGTGTTAAATTATTTACAAAAAACGGCATATTATCGACCAATGAATAAGTAACTTTGAAATTATAATAAGTTTTTGAATTCCAATTTCCACGAATACCTCCATAAAGTATCAATTTATGATCGGTATTTAACATACTGGTTCCGGGTACGACAAAAGGGTTAATATCAATTGTTTTAAGAAAACTATTAACTTCTATTTTCCCATCTACACCGGCATATGGTATCAGGTAATGATTAGCTATATCATACTCCAAAATACCTGTGGGATAATAGTACATGTTAGAATAATCGCCCCGGATATCAGAAAATACATTTATTCCGGCTTTTACACGCCATTTATCGCCAAATTTACCAACCCATGGATTAATATTAACGACAGTATTATTAGACGTGTCGATGGTTTCATTTACAGAATAATGCTCAACCCCAACTTTAACTCCTACCATCTCTTTTGAAAAAATTTTATTGATATCACCTTTAATTTTGAATCCCAACTCATTATTATTAAAATCATCTTTGATATAGTCGAGACCTACTTTAAAATCATAATTAATGTGATTAGAATCAACATAATTACTTTTATAATTGGCATTGAAGTTAAATTGTAAATATTGTTGCTTAATATCATCTTTATCCATTGATGTATCAACTTTTGTATCATACCCATAAAAATAACGGGTATTACCTTTTACACCAACATCACCTTGCAATGTAGAATTTTTAAAAAACTTTTTTCCAAATAATTGCAAACCATTATCGCTGTAACCTGCAAAAACTCTGTCATCATTTAACAAATCAATCTTTGCATAGGATGCATAGTATTTATAGTAGGCTCCTAATGAATAATCGTCCGATCTTTGATTGTTAATATAAGCTTCGAGCAAAGGAAGTGTTTTAGTGCCCATACCAACTTTTATATGTGAATTATAAAGCTTGGTTAAAGGTTCACTCACCATTCTTGCAGCTTTAATCGGATCTATAGAATAACCCACATTAACGGGTTTGGTTTGCAAAAGGTAATTAACTTCAGGAACAATTTTTACAGTATCTGAAATTTTAGGTAAAAAAGATATTTTATTTGCATCGGATATGGTTGGTTCATAAGGCTTAACAACTTTAACCTCTTTTAACAACTTATCAACCTGGGCAAAGGTTTTACTTACTGGTAAAAGGATTCCAAAAATAACTATATATATTATCAGGTATCGATTCATATCAGATTCTATTTTATGCAATTAATTATTAGCTTTCAAATATTTTAATTTATATCGGTTTGATCACCATTTTCATATTCTAACATTATTTCATCCGATTCATCTTCTTCAATTTTCAATTTTTCATTTTCAATAATCTGATTGTATTTTTCTTTGGCAATTTTTACAATATCATCTTTAGCGTCAGGATTATAATTATCAATAATACTTTTCAAAGTATGTTTAGCCTGAAAACTATCATCTTTGGCAATGTAAACGTCTGAAAGCAAAATAAAAGCCTTTGCCAACCAGTACTCCTGCGATGTATTTTGCGAAGCAAAATCAAATATTTCGTGTTCGGCAATATCGTATTGATTATCATTAAAATAAATTTGACAGATTAAATACTTTGCTTCGGCACCTTCTTTGCTATTCACGTCCTCGGAAATGATTCTAAATTCATCGAGTGCTTTATCAAAATTTTTGTTTTGATAAAGCGATTTTCCCTTTTTATACCTGGCTTCGCGTTTTAATTCATCGGTAATTTTCTCAGTATGAAGTAATTTATCAGCAGATTGTATGGTACTATGATAATCATTTAACTGATAATTACAACGCATCTGCCCGACTCTGGATTCGATTAAATGACTGTTTAACTCAGCAATTTCTTCCAGCTTTTTATAATGTTCTAATGCTTTTTCATAATTATCAAAATTATAATTTATTGATGCTGCCTTTAGTAATGCCTGTTCTGTAAAAGTATTTTTAGGCTTATCAATTACAAAACGGTACAACTGCAATGCTTTTTCTTTATTTCCTGACCTGTTATAACATTCGGCCAGGTAAAAATGCGCATTTAGAATAAAAGAACCGTCTTTAAATTCATTTAAATAATTATTAAACTGAATGATAGACTTTTCGCAATCTCCACTCATATATAATTTTTCGGCAGAAATATAAGTTAATGAGTCCTGTTCGCTAATGCTTACATCTGCAAATTCGCCTAAACTGTTTGCATAAGCAAAATATGCATCGACATTATTCATATCAACATAAATATTTTTTATTCCTGTAAGGGCATTTTTTGCTTCTGGTGTTCCAGGGTATTCGGCAACTACTCTTTGATAATATTTAAGCGCTTCGTCATTATTATCTTTATTATAATTTATTAATCCGAGCTGTACCAGTGATTTTTTCACATAGCTGCTTGAAGGAAACTCATCTACAATCCGTTTATACATTTTTAAAGCAACTTCGGGTTTTTGTTGGTCGAGATTGCTTTTAGCCAGTTCAAATAAAGCATCATCCACATATGCAGATTCCGGATGTTCATTAATTAACTGTTGCATGGTAGTTAGTTTTTTCTCAGGCCTGTTTAATAAACCTAGAGCAAACCCTCTCTGAAACAAAGCATAATCTTTATCGAGCAACCCAATCTCAACAGCTTTATCGAAATATTCAATGGCAGTCCAGTAACTTCGGCTAATAAAGTAGCTGTCGCCTATTCTGTTATAAGCATCGGCAACAGTCCTTGTTTTTTCGTTTTTGGTAAATCCAATATATTTTCTAAACCAGTTTATGGCCTTCGGATAATCTTTTAATTTAAAATAAGCATATCCCAGGTTGTAATGAGCCAGATTATATTCATCAAGTTCAAAAGCACCAGTGGTTAACAAAAAGTTATCATATCCTTCTACAGCTTTTTCGTATTCTCCTAATTGGTAATAAGCTTCAGCTTTCCAGTAATTAGCCTGGGCATAAATCGCCCTGTTATAACCAGGATATTGTAACGATTTATTAAAAGTTTCAACCGCCTGTTCATAATGTAAATTATTATAAAGCTCCAATCCACGATAATAAGCTACTTTCTGATAAGCTTCTTTCATGGCATGATCCATTTCGGAAATTTTCTCTAAAGAATTTAATGCTTCTTTATAGTTGCTGGTATACATGTATGCCATTACTAAAAAGTTATATGCATCATCTAGTCGGTTGGAATTAGGATAAATTTCAATAAAATCATGAAATGCCCCAATTGCTTCGTTAAAGGGCGAATGAAACAACTCATAAGTTAACAAAGCATAGTTAAATAGCGCTTCTTCTTTTATTTCAGGATCAAAGTCTAATTTTGATGCAAATTCAAAAGCAAACCTAGCTTTTTTCTTTTGGCTGAGTTCGATATAGCAGTCTGCCAAATGAAAATATGCATTTTGTGCTAACGGGTCGTTATCGTTGGTAACCTTCTCGAAAGCTATAGCGGCACTATCATATTGTTCATCTCTATAATAGCAATAACCAAGCTGGTAATAATCTTCACGAGCAATATTTTTAGCTTCGTTAGCATGTTTTTGTAGATATCCTAATGCAAGGTCAAATTCGTTTTTTTTGTAATACGAGTCGCCAATAACCTTAGCAATTTCAGGAGCACGTTTGGCACTGGCAGACTCGAGTAATTCTGGAGCATACTCAATAACCTGGTCGTATTTTCCCTGCAAGTAATAAATTTGAGTAATGTAATATGGCACAACCTGTGCAAAGGTTTGATTTTTGCTCAATCGCTGAAAACCCTGCAATGCTGTTTCATAGTTTTTTTCTTCGTATGCAATGTGCGAATAATAATAAAGAGCCGGGGCTGTATATTTTGTATTTACATCTTTAATTTCATAAAAAGCAGAACTTGCTTTATCAAAATTACCAGCCCTGAAATAGCTATATCCCAATTTAAAATAAAACTCTGAAAGCTGGTCGTTATCAAGTTGGCCCTTATCTAACCGGTTAAACCAATCAATAGCTTGACGATATTTTTTTTGCCGGTACTGAAATTTAGCCATATGAAAATAAGCCATATTTACTTTCGAATTTTCAGGGTGTTCGGCAATAAAAGTAGAGATTAAATATTCGGCATCTTCGTTAAATAACTCAATAGCGCATAAGGCTTCGTAATAACGGGCATTGGCTTTAAATTCAGGTTGGGCATCGCCATAAGATTCAATTGCATTACGAAAATGTTTTTGTGCAACACCATACTTTTCTTTTTCAAAAAGTTCGAGCCCTGCTTTATATGCTTTATCAGGATTTTTAAAAAACAATGTCTCCTGTGCGTATAAAGATATCTGGGATAATAAAATAATGCTGATTGCGATAATTTTAATATGCTTTGCCTGTATCATAAATCTATAAACTTGAAATTCGCACTAAGTTAAAAAGAATAAACGGAACAGAACTTGATATCCTGCGTTTTTAATTAACATAAAACTGTTAATTTCCTAAAATATTATCTTTTCTAATCAAATATTATTTACTTATTAACAATTCCTGTTTCTATTTTAAATTTTTATCTACATTTGTGAATAAGCAAATAGTATACCATGTATTTTTTAAAAACAGAAGGGACAGACAAAATTCCTGATTACATCCAAATCAGAGATGATCAATTTGTTTTAATTGCACATTTTAAAACAAGAAATCCTGAAAATCAAATTAAAAAATTTGGCTTAGAAGTGTATAAGAAACGTATTGAAGAGTTATCAAAAAAAGCGCCTTTTGGCACACTTTATAAATTATAAAAAGTATGGCATTAGATACAATTATTGAATTTGAAAATGCACAAATTTTTCAGAAAGACCATTTGGTATTAAAAGATGTGAATCTTGCGATCAGTAAAGGTGAGTTTGTTTATTTTATTGGAAAAGTTGGCAGCGGAAAAAGCAGTTTAATAAAAACGATTAATGCCGAAATCCCGCTCAAAGATGGTGAAGCCAGGATAGCGGATTTTGATCTGAATAAAATTAAAACGAAACAGGTTCCTCAATTACGCAGGAAACTGGGTATTGTTTTCCAGGATTTTAAATTATTAACTGACCGGAATGTATTCGAAAATTTACATTTTGTATTAAAAGCTACGGGATGGAAAAACAAAAAGGAAATTAACGACCGTATTGCCGATGTGCTTGATCGCGTAGGATTAAGCTACAAAGGTTATAAAATGCCACATCAACTTTCGGGTGGTGAGCAACAACGGGTGGTTATTGCACGGGCACTGCTTAACGATCCGGAAATTATTTTGGCTGATGAGCCTACCGGAAATCTGGATCCAGAAACATCGGAAAACCTGATGAAAATATTATTTGACATTAGCAACAACGGGCGTGCTGTTATAATGGCAACCCACGATTATAACATGGTGAAAAAATTTACAGCCCGAACCGTAAAATTTGAAAACGGGAAACTAATCGAACAAAATCATACCAAAGAAATTGATTTTGAGAGTTTGAAGGAATCTTAATTGTCCTAAAAACCTACTTCCTCTTTAAAATACTTTTTATTTCTGTTAAATCATTTTTTGTCAGGGAAAATTTTTTCAATGATATTTCCCCAATACTACAAAAACTGATTAATTTTACTATTGTGACAGATAAATAGGATAGCGAAGCTGCAATACCGGCTCCAATCACACCATATTTGGGTATCAAAAGAACAGATAATAAAACAATCACGATTACACCCACGACACTAATGATACTATTAATATAATGTTTCCCGGTACCCGAAAAATAAGCACTAATTATAAATGATATACTAAAAAATAAAATTCCCGGCGACAACGATTGAATAATCTTTTGCATATTTATAAACTCTTTACCAAAAATAAACTGATATACTTCTGAAGGAATAAATACCAAAACAAGAATTGCAAAAAAAGCTAAGATACCAGCCAGCTTAATAAACTTAATCGTTAAATCGATGGTGTATTTTTTATCCCGAGAATTAACTATTCGCGAATGTTGAACATAAGCAATACTCCTACTCAATATCCAAACGGACTCAACTAAAGAAATTGCATTTGAATAAATACCAACATCAGCAACACTAACAAAATGATTAAGAAAATAATAGGCTAACCGGAAGCTTAATACCTGAGCTAAAATATCAAGCTGGTTAAACGAACCATACTTAAAATGTTTTTTTATACTGATAAAATACTTATAAAAAGGGAAAGAATATCTATTCCCTAAATAATCTCGAATAGTAAATACATAACTTAAAATAGCAGAAAGCGAATACCCAAAATATAAAGCAGTTATATAAGAATTGACAGATGTTTTTCTTTTATAAATAATTAAGTAAACAATTACTACTAATGTGGCAATAATTTGTGTTATAGCAATATAATTAACCTGCTGGATTTTTTTCTTAGCATGAAGGATTGAATTATTAATACCGGTAAATGAAAGGATTAAAGATAATATAACCACATGAAAATGATAATCGGGAGGAATAATTTCAACATAAATTAAAAATATATTTAATAAAAAAGCCATTAATAAAGCCCAAAAATAAGCCGGAACAACTAATAAAGAAAAATGATACCTGGGTAAAAGATAGGTCAATCCACCAGAGCCTATAACGCCTGCAAAAATAATAATGAAAGCAATAGTAGTAACTATCAATCCCTGAACACCCTTCCCGGCTGCACCTAAATAATTGGAAATAATAATCGCAATTACCAGGTTAAAAACACCGGATAATATTTTTGTGAAAAAAGTATTTACTATCTGTCTAAACATTGATAACTTCCTGATATATCTTTAAATACTTGTGTCCCACCTTGTCGAAACTAAAATTTTCGTACGCATAATTCGCAAGCAATTGTTGATCAAAATCCTGATAATGGTCAAGCATAAAATTAAGTTTTTCTACCAATTGTTCTTCATTTCCTTTTTCAATTAATATCCCTTTTTCTTTATCCAAATGTTCCTTAATTCCTCCTACATCAGTTGACAGAACAGGTAAACCGGCAGCAAAAGCTTCTACAATCACGCATGGAAGATTTTCATAGTTACTAAACAATACTAAAAAAGCTGATTTTGCCATATATTGAGCAACCTCAGCATATTCTTTCTTTCCGCAGAAATTAACATAATTCCCGGTTAATCCCAAAGAATCCGATATCTCCACTAAAAACTTATTTTCTTCTGAATTAATTATATTTAAAACAAAATCCTGCCGAATAAAACGAAGCTTTGAAATGCTTCGTAATAAACCTGATATATTTTTATGCTCATCTCTGATATTTGAAACATGTAAAATCGATTTTATATACTCATTTGTTTTAGATTTATTTTTAAAAACCCCTGTTTCAACAACATTAGGTATAACTGAATATCTTGCATTGACACCTGACTTAATCATTGCCTTCTTTAAATTAGCCGTTACCGGGATAATTTTCCTCGCTTTTCGCCCAATATAATTATATAAAAACCGCTTCAAAGAATTCATTTGTCGATAAGTGCCATTTAAAAAACCGGTCCAATGTTCGGTAAAAATATAGGGTATTCTATAATATAGAGAAAGAAAAAAAACAATACTCCCGACAGGATATAATACATTGCCATGGATTAAATTTGGTTTTCCGTATTTTTTAAGAATATGGCGCATTCCCTTCATGTAATATATAAAATACGTGAACTTCCCAAATCGTTTATTGTTGAAATAATATAATACCTCGATATAATTTTTGTTATCGGTATTTTCAATAAACTGGTATTTAGTTTTTAGACTGTGGTCTTTTATAACATGTAAACAGATTACTTTGGTATATAAACCAACAGCTTTTGCATGTCGCTTCACAAAATCACCTCTAAAAGGAAATAATCGGGTAGGATACCAGGATGAAAGAAAAAGTATTGTATATTTATCTAATGGCATAAATTAAAAATATACTCAAAACTATCAAAAAATAAATAATGAACAAAGCATGAAAGTTAATTTGCTTATTATTGGAGCAGGGCGTAGCGGAACAACCAGCTTATGTGAACACTTGAAACATCATCCGGAGATTTGTTTTTCCACCATCAAAGAAATACCTTTTTTTTCTATAAAAGAGATATACCAGCGGGGGTACGATTATTACCACTCTTTTTTTAAACATCCGGAAAAAACTGTTATTGCATCGTCTGATACTTACCTCTTGATTAACAAGGAAGCTCCGGATAGAATCAAACAGTACAATCCCGATATGAAAATTATTATTATTATGCGAGAGCCTGCCAAAAGAGCCTACTCATCATATCTTTACGCTATTAACAATGGACATCAAAAGAGAACCATTGGATTTAAAGAATCGTTTATTAGAGAGAATGAATTTATAAACCAAAAAGATATAGTTACTCGCAATAATTTAGGGCATTTTTATTCAGGATTATATTATAAACACATAAAGTACTGGATGAAGTTCTTCCCTAAAGAGAATTTTCTGCTTTTAAAAACTATTGAGCTTAAAACAGATACATCAAAAACCTTATCCAAAATAAATTCTTTTCTGGGCATCGCTGATTTTGTAAATCATGAAGAGATTCATATTAATAAAGCTTCCGGAGTTAAATTTATGTTTTTGCATCGGTTATTTATTGACCGGGAGAATTTGATAAGGAAACTTATTCGGTTTATAACACCTGTATTTTTAAAAAAATTAATTTTTAATTCGGGTATAATTGAAAAAGTTAAAAGATTAAATACTAAAAAAACGGGTTATGCTAAACTTTCCGACGAAGAAAAAAAAATGGCAGATCCCTACTTTGCTGAAGATTTAGAAAAACTGAAAAAAGAATTCGACATCACCTTTTGATATAATTTTTCCGGATTAGTTTTTTTAACAGATAGGCACTATATTCCTGCTTTAGAATAGTTTTTGCAGAGTAATTTTTTATCTCAAAAGGTACGCGTTGTAAATGATATTTTAAAAATTCATCTTTTAATCCTGCACAACCAAAAGTTAAATCAAGATTAATCTTCTCATCAGCATAAATAATATCAAAAAGTTGTTTAGATATTTTAAAGTCTGTAAAAGGAAAAGCAAAGAGATTAAAATCCGGATTAAAGGTTTCTTTTATCCATGTTACACTTTCTTTAACCTGATAATAATGTTTCTTAAAAGACAAATTAAAAAACTCAGGATGATCTATACCATGAGCGCCAATATTAAAACCCTGCTTCATTAATGTTTTTATTTCTTCGGTTGACAAATAGGGACTTTCCTCTTTTAAAAAATCATCAAAATCAATTTCTAAATAATTAGCGATTTTATCTAAAATATATTGATTTGAATACCTTACTCGTAAAACCGCATTTTTTAATGTTATTACGTGGGTTGAATTAACATTTAAAATTTCTGCCACCCATTTTAAATCTTGAGCATTCGAGTTACTTAATCGTTCAACAATCAAACTGCTTTTAAAGCGATAAAGTAATGCTTGATTATCCGCAAATCCTGAGTTAATAAAAAATATGGCCGGAATTCCTTTTTCTATTAAAATCGGGGCGATAAAATCATTCACTTCCCTTAACCCGTCATCAAAAGTAAAAAGGACGCTGTTTTTAGTAAAGGGTTGATTATTTTTTATTGAATATACCAGGTCTTTAACACTTATAGGTTCAAAAAATTTTAAAATAACCGCTAAATCATTTTTAAATTGATTGATGGAACGTAACGGGTACAAATTTTTAAGATGAGCAGGAGGGTCATCACTTATAGCATGGTATAAAGGGATAAGCAAATGTTTATTTGATATTTGAATAACTTTTTGAAGCATTAGAACCATTTATTTAGTGGCCAGGATAAACTATTTTGTTTGTATACACTATAGAAAAGAGGCTTTGCACCAAATCCTGCAAAGAAACGGGCAAGGCCTTCAACATTTCCTCCCTCAAAGTCGAGAATATAATTTTTGCCTGCATATTTTTTTATGATGTTATCGATGATTAAAAACATCGCAGATTTGTTCTTCCCTTGATTATTAGATGATGAAACCAACATCGTTATCCGTTTTTTAAAGATAACAAAAAAAGCGACGGCTATTAAATTCCCTTCATCATTTAAAACGCCAATACTTTCGTATTCAGCTTTATATTGAATGGTATTAACCAATGAATGTAAAATTTTATAATGCCTTTCTTTTAAATTATTAACGGGATTTGCTTTTTTAAATGCCCAAATCTTTTCTGTATTTACACCATTTATTATGTTCAAAGAATTTTTACCAGCTTTCTTTAAATTACGTTGAGTGTTTTTGTGATACGAAACATATAACAACTCATAACTGTTCTTTAAGGATAATTCATAATTTTTCTTTAACGCAGAATTTTCTAGAGCCCTTTTTTCGAAATTTAATTGAATATGAATATATCGAAAAAGTATTTGAATTTTGTCTAAAAAAATCTGGCTTTTATCTTCATTACCAAATGAATAAAACACCCCTAATTGTTGACAAAAAGGTGGTTGTATAAGATATCTAAATCCAATCTTTTGCTTAACTGTCAATGGCATTACCGCCTCATAATCACCCAACACCAATGCATCCCAGCCTGGCGAAACAATATCGAGATACCACGAAAGAGCATATACTAATCCATTGTGGGAATTTTCTATCGCTAAATCCCACTTTTGTTTGTCAATTTGTTTATGTTTCAAATATTGTATTTTCAAAAGGAGTAAAATTCTGGCTATTAAATAATTACTTCTCAAAAATAACTTCCAGCATCTTTTTATATACCGGCTCCCACCCTTTCCAGTGTCCGTGGTCGCTTACCGACTCGTTATGCCAAAGGCTGATAAAAGTACCGTTTACTTTCTTAACTTTTTGAATAATATTTTCAATTTTTTGTACAGCTTCCTCAACATTTAGTTTTAAATACTGATTCAGTGTTGTGTCCATCACGTGGAAAGGAAAAATTTCCAGTTCAGTCTCTTTTTCGTTGTACAAATCGTAAAACTTAAACGGTGTACAGGTTCCGGCTCTAAAACCAACATTGGTAGCATAACCCAACGTATAATCCTGTTTTATTCCTAATTTCAGCAGATTCTGGTAAGTTTCGGTAAACATCAGTTTTAAATAATGCTGCCGGCTTTTGGTAACATGCTTTTGAACAATATCCGATAAATAATCAAACTCTTTTTTCAGCTGGCTAAATCGTTTATTGGATTCGTACGACGGGTGGATACCAATTTCTGCTCTTTGGGCTATTTCTTTTATCAGTTGCTTAAAAGCCTCATTATGCAAGGGTAAGTTTTTATCGTAGGTATTGTAATTTCCTACCAAAAAAAACCATATGGGATCGATCTTATATTTTTGATGCAAAGCATCCAGGTAACCATAGGTGTCAAATGGGTCTTTTTCTCCATTGAGGGTTTGAAAACGTTTGATATTTTCGTCAACATCAAGCTTAAACAAATCGCGCATAGTGGCTCCCAGGGTACGAACTGTTCCTTTATAAAGGTATGCATATGCATTATCAACATCAATGGTTGAGATATAATTAAACTTTCGCTCACAGGTTTTAAAACCGGGAAATTTTTGTTTAAGCATTTCGGCGAGCAAACAAGCCCATTGGTCAACCACCGGATCGTATAAAAAACCGTTTTGGCCTGCCAAACTCTGGTTAGCCTCAAAGCGGCCATGCTGATCGGCACTAAAAGGCAGATACTCTTCGTAGCGGCTGATTAAATAAAAACTTGCTGCAAACAGGTCAAAGGGAATATCTGCATCGCTATGGGTTTTGAAAAATATTTTTTGCTCATTCCATTCAGAAACATCAATTTTCTTTTGCAGAATAGTCGATTCGAAAAGCAAATCAACAGGTTCAATATGGATACAGTTTTCGAGCTGTTGTTTTGAATAATTTATTTTTGGTAAATCGGAATTTATAAATTCATCTTTATCACTTACAATGTTAAATTGAACATCATGAATCCTGTTAAAAATAAATTTTAAAATATATTCGAGCCTTGACGATTTGTGTGGTGAATAAATCAGTATCAATTTCTTGTGGTTTTGATTTACCCAAATTTACAAAAATTTGGCAACTGTAATGAATAAAAAACTAATGGATTCATAAATAACTATCCTTGAATCAGTCTTTCAACCTTCTCAATAAATGTTTCAACCGATGGGATTAGTTTAATAACGATATTTTCTTCAAATTCAAAAAAATCGCCATAATCACCTTTCTGGCGAAAATCGAATAAATCTGAATATAACATCCCTAATGATTTATCTAATTTCCCTGATTTTATAAAATTAAAATTGAATTGTGATTTAACACCTGAATGTGTCTGACTGTTAATATTGAATTTTGCAAACAATGCTAAAATTGAATAAAAACAAGCATAATAAAGTCTGTTTACTGATGAGTTCCAACGCTGATTATTTGCTAGTAATTTAGCATCATCCAAAGTGATTTTTGCTTTCTCGATTCTATAATCTATATAATCTTTTTTTGTATGAGGCATTTTAAATGGTAATTCCTTCGTTTTTAATATTTTTATATAAAGGTGTCATCCAATGATTTAGTTTCCAGTCATTTCTATTGTATACAAAAGTTGAAATTGATTCTCCGAGTTCTAATTCAACATCATAAATTTTATGCCTGAACATTTGTTCTGTTTCCATATCAACTTTCATGTCTGTTAAAATTAATATATCCCAGTCAGAATCAACTCTTTCATCTCCTCTTGCTCGTGAACCATAAAGAAAAAGACTTGCACTGGAATCAATTTCCATTACCTTTTTTTTAATTAGTGAAAGTACTATATTTCTCTTTTTGACCATAAAACAAATATATAAAATTTAAATTTTATTTCGAATCGTATTTTTGAGCTATTAGATATATAAAACATTTTAACTATCATTCAAATTCAACAATGGTAATTCCGGAACCGCCAAATTGAACGCTTTCGTCGTGGTAGTTTTTAACCATATCAACCGTATCGAGATACTGGCGTATCAGCTGGCGCAAAATACCATCGCCTTTGCCATGTAAAATTTTTACCGTTCCCATATTGATTACAATCGCCTCATCGATAAAATCACGTACCTCCTGCAAAGCTTCATCGGCTCTTTTACCCCGAACATCAATTTCGGGCTTAAATTGTAACCGCTTTTCGCCAAAGTCCCATTTTGCTGATGACGACTGCTCTGAGGTACCAGCCATTTGCTGGTATTGTTTTTCCGTAATCTTTTCCAGCCGCTTTTTATCCAGTGTTGTAATCATATTTCCAAAAGCCACCATAATGCTTCGTGCATTTACATCCAAGACTTCTCCCGCTGTGTCTTGCCCGAATAGCTTTACTTTATCTCCTTTCTCAAAAACATCTGGTTTTTGCGGTAGTTCCTGTTTTGCCTTTTCTGGATGCATTGGTTCTTTTTTCCTTTTTTTAGGTTGCTTAAGCTTCTCAATTTTACATTGTATTTTATCCTCTTCTTTGCTATCTGGCTGCGCTAACTGTTCTTTGAAATCAGTAAGCTGCTTACGGGCTACTTTTGTTTTTTCTTTTTCGGCCTGGCTTTCACGAATTTCACGTATGGTATTTTCGATACGTTTATTCACATCGGATATCATTTGCTGTGCTTCTTCCTTAGCTTTTTTCAAAATTTCCTTTCGGGATTTTTCAGCATTTTCCAGCTCTGTTGAATAATTGCCAATCAACTGCTCCAACTTTTTTTCCGATTTCCGAACAGTTTCACGTTTTGTTT
>CAZSIC010000075.1:0-17035 GCA_964606845.1 uncultured Bacteroidales bacterium | reverse complement strand
ACAGTTACACTCTGAGTCTTAGTGCCTGTAGCCCCTTCATTATCGGTTACAGTAAGCGTAACATCATAAGTGCCATCAGCATTATAAGTGTGTGAAGTAGTTTCTCCGCTTCCAGTAGAGCCGTCTCCAAATTCCCATGCATAGCTCTCGATATTTCCATCAGTATCAGGGTCATAAGAATCACCTGCATCAAAACTGGCTGTAAGTTCATCTGTAGTAAATGAGAAATCAGCTACCGGGGCCTGGTTCTCGTCCAGGGGTGGATCTTCATCACCACCATCGTCACCTGTTAGGGTATAAAGCAAATGATTGTTTGCAGTGCTTGAACTGGTAACAATATTTTTGGTGCTGTTTGTGGTAAGAAAGTCATATACCTGCTGTGCAGTGGCATTTGGGCTATTTTGCAAGAACAACGCTGCAGCGCCTGCCACATGAGGTGAAGCCATGCTGGTACCGCTGATAGTGTTTGTAGCTGTATTACTTGTATACCAAGCAGATGTGATATTTGCACCGGGAGCGAAAATATCAACACAATCTCCGTAATTAGACCATGATGTTTTGGCATCACTTGTTGTAGTAGCACCAACGGTGTAAGCATAGGGTGCACCGGCAGGCGAATATTTACATGCATTATCCTCACGTCCGCCTCTGTTTCCATTACCGGCAGCCACTATAACTGGAACACCAGCATCAAACATATTTGTTACGGCATCATCAATGGCTGTACTTGCACCACCGCCTAGCGACATATTGGCTACTGCAGGAAAAACAGCATTGGCCGCTACCCAGTCCATCCCCGCGATTACGCCACTGGTTGTTCCACCACCACTGTTATCTAGTACCCGCACTGCTATCAGATTTACCTGCTTGGCTACGCCGTATACTGATCCTCCCACTGTTCCTGCTACGTGAGTACCGTGTCCGTTTCCGTCCTGGCCGTTTTCGCCAAAGGCATCAAAACCAAAACTTGCACGTCCGCCAAAGTCATCATGATCGTAGTGGATACCGGTATCAATTATATATGCATTTACACCCGAACCTGTTACTTCATAGGTATAGTTTCCATCCATTGGCAGGTTACGCTGATCAACCCGATCAAGCCCCCAGGTGGCGCTCTCTTGTGTGGTAAGGAAAGCACTTACAATGGCATCTGGCTCAATATATTTAACTCGTCCATCTTTTTTCAACACTTCCATGTCTGCTTCAGACATTTTCACACTAAATCCTTTTAACACTTGAGCATAAGCATTTAAAACCTCGAAATCGGATGAAGATTTTGTTCGCAGCATAGATTCAGCAAACGTTTTAACCTCATTAACTCTCTCGCTGTACGAAACATCTGATGATGATTTGAAACTTGTTGCATCATCGTTAAGAACTACAATATACTGACCTGGAATAATTTTTCCATTCATAGGATCAGTAAGTTCTAACATTTCATCTTCGATTTTTACAACTTCGTTGGTTGCTTCTTTTTCACATGCAGTAAATGCTAACATACCGGCAAGTACCGATAAAAATAATAATTTTCTTTTCATAGTAAAAATTTTAGGTTAGTAAATAATAACTGCAATTAAATAAAAAATTCTGTGAAAAAAAATTGCAAAAACAACTGTTAATAAGCGTTTTATCGTTTTTCAATAAAGTAGTTTATGCTGAACCGTCAAATTTAATAAGGAAGAGAGCAGTTTATTTAGAATGAGTCTAAATTACAAAATAAAAATAAACTGTTGAAACATTTTAAATGCCTTTTCCGTTAAAAGTTGCTTTTGGTTCTGATTTTTAAAGCTTTGCAAATATTATTAAAATAGTCCATGAATTTGTGCATCTATTTTACTGATTACCTGGCTTAAATCTTCCTTCACTTCTGGGAAGTTAATATTATCAACATCAACAATTAAGATATTTCCGAGGTTATAGGAACCAATCCATGCCTCATACCTTTCATTAAGCCGCTTTAAATAATCTAACCGGATAGAATTTTCATATTCGCGGCCTCTTTTTTGAATTTGATTAACCAGGGTAGGTACAGATGCGCGCAAATAGATCAACAAGTCAGGTGGTTGAATTAAAGATGTCATCAAGTTAAAAAGCGTAAAATAATTTTCAAAATCGCGTGTACTCATTAGTCCCATTGAGTGCAAGTTGGGCGCAAAAATATAGGCATCTTCGTAAATGGTTCTGTCCTGGATAACTGTTTTTCCTGATTTGCGAATATTTAGTATTTGGTTTAATCTGCTATTTAAAAAATACACCTGAAGATTAAATGACCAGCGTTGCATATCATCATAAAAATCATTTAGATAGGGATTATCATCCACGTCTTCGTAATGGGCTTCCCAACCATAATGTTTGGACAATAATTCGGCCAAAGTTGTTTTTCCTGACCCGATGTTTCCGGCAATGGCAATATGCATTGCACCTTTTGTATTTGATTTTGCCATGGCTAAATACTTTATCTTTTGTTTAAATGTTGGTTAAATAATGTTGGCTTTTGTTCGAAAAGCGATGGATAATCCTCATCAAATTTTTTAAGTATTGATTTAATGATGGTCTCACGCATAAATTTCGATTTATTTTTTATTTTATATTTTTTACAATAATGATTAATGGCTTGAAGCTCTCTTTTGTTAAACAAAATAGATTTCCTGTAAACTCTTTTTAAACTGCTGTCTTTTAATCTTTTGCGATTTTTCACTCCTATATAAACTATTTTATAAATGATCCCATTGATATACCAATATCTGCTCATCGGTTTGAATAAACAGGTAATTGCTTTCAATTCTGGCATTAACTGCATCTTTTACAGGCAACTCAATGCTTTTTTGCTCGAATTTTTGCAGGTCATAAAAAAACAATTTTCCTGATTTGTAATAGACTATATTTTGATCAAAAACCTGAAATCTGCTATCTATTTTTACAGGGATTGTTTTTATATAACTTCCGTAATTATCAAACATCAAAACACCACTATTTTTAATACCCAGATAAATATAATCATTTTTTTCCAGCATAAAAATCTTCGATCCATCCAGAAAATCTTCAATGAGCGAACCCAGCGGAGCACTTTTTTTTCGATCCGATAATTCATTATTGAAATAAACCAGTTGTTGTTTAGCTGCATCAAGAACCCAAAATCCTCCACTAGCTGAATTACATACAGCAACAACATCGTAAAAAAAATAGTTGTCTAATTGTATCGGGCTTTTTATTTCGGCCAGGTACTTATCAAGAAATAAAATCTGATTAAAATCTTTGTAAAAAACTAATGTTTTGAAAGGGTCGGATACGTCTAATGAATATATATTATATGCCGGTGATTTGCTGAAAGTTTTTTCTTCAGAGTTTTTTACATTAGCCCTGTAAATTTCATTTTGATTGATGGCATATATATTTAATAAATGATCGGTATAAAAAAAATCAGCTTTAATGTCCCATTTTTTAATAATTTGAAACTGCTTTTCATTTTTTTTCTGAAAAAATGAAAACGATAGAATAATTATAACTATCCACTTTATCATGGGTCTTACAGTTGATTATTTAGCTCAATTAACTCATCTAAATACTTCCGGTTATTGGCTAATCGAGGCACCTTATTTTGCCCGCCAATTTTACCTTTATTTTTAAGCCAGTTATAGAACAGGTCTTTTTTAGCAATGGTTAAAAGGGGTTTGTCGAGCGTAATATCTTTATATCTTTTTGCCTCGTAATCGGAATTAACTTTCTGCAAAGCCTGATCAAGCAAATTGCTAAACATTTCAGGGTTTTCGGGCTCTTTTTCAAATTCAATAAGCCACTGATGCCCTCCTTTTTGATCATCTTTCATAAAAACAGGAGCAGCAGTATAATCTTTTATTAATGCACCGGTTTTTTCACATGCTTCTTTTAGTGCCTTTTCGGCATTTTCAATAATAATTTCTTCGCCAAATGCATTGATAAAATGCTTGGTACGTCCGCTAATTTTAATTTTATGTGGAAATAAGGAAGTAAAAAAAATGGTATCTCCTATTAAGTATCTCCAAAGCCCTGCATTGGTTGAGATTACAACTGCATAATGTTTGTTTATTTCAACTTCTCCAATATGTAATGTTTTAGGATTTTCTTTTTCCAACTCATCCATCGGAATAAACTCGAAAAAAACACCATAATCAAGCATTAATAACATATCGTGCCGGGTCGGGTAATCCTGGACAGCAAAAAATCCTTCCGAAGCATTATAGGTTTCCATATAATTCATTTTTTCGGAAGGGATTAATTTTTTAAATTGCTCTTTATAGGGCTCAAAGCTTACACCGCCATGATTAAATAATTCAAGATTAGGCCAAACTTCGAGCAAATGCTTTTTTCCTGTTTTTTCGAGAATATATTTGATTAAAACGAGAGTCCAGGAAGGCACCCCTGCTATACTTGTTACATTTTCTTTAATGGTTGCCGAGGTTATTTTATCCAGCTTTTCTTCCCACTCACTAAGCAGGGCTATTTCCTGGCTTGGTGTTTTAATAAAATGTGCCCAAAACGGAAGGTTTTCTATCAAAATGGCCGATAAATCGCCATAAAATGATTCGTTATTGATTTTATTGATTTGGTGGCTGCCTCCCAGTGTTAATCCTTTACCACTAAAAATTCCGGTTTCGGGGTAATTGGTTGTATAAACAGCCAGCATATCTTTACCACCTCTAAAATGACAATCTTCAAGAGCCTCTCTGGACACAGGTATAAATTTACTTTTATCACTGGTTGTTCCCGATGATTTAGCGAACCATCGTATTTCTGAGGGCCATAATATATTTTGTTCGCCTTTCATCAACCTGTTAATATAAGGTTTTAAGCCTTCGTAGTCTTGAATTGGAATACGATTCCTAAAATCATCGATGGTTTTAATTGAATTAAAATCATACTGTTTCCCAAACTCGGTATCTTTTGCTTTGTTAATAAGTTTTATGAGCACTTCCTGTTGTGCATCGAACGGAAATTTTTTAAATAGCTCAATCTGATATAATCTTTTGAAATTAAGCCAGGTAACTAAGGAGTTTATAAATTGCATAAATATTTTCTATTTACATCATAAAGAATCCCAAATATAAAATAATATTTGTATTTATTAATAATGCAATTCACATCGTTTTGATCAGATTTTTTTTAAACGATTGGCAGCTTCAATTAAAACATCTTTATCAAGGGAAAAGTTCATCCCTAAAATTTTATGATCAACAGCATCGTGGTAAAAAACCGACATTGGAAACAGAGCAACACCATAACTGTCCATAATTTCACGTGCAAATTCAGTATCTTTTAAATCACTAATATTTTTATAACTCAATAGCTGATAATAAGTGCTTCTAGAGGGCACAAAATCAAATCCTGTGTTTACAAAAATTTGCTGAACAAGCGCTCTGTTTTCACCATACTCTTTTAATAATTTTTTATAATCAATAGGATTTTTGCTAATATACTCTGCAAGTGCATATTGCATAGGTGTATTAACTGAGTTAACCTGGAATAACTGTTTTTTTCTAATCTTATTCATTAATTTTTCCGGAGCCATGCAATAACCAATTTTCCATCCAGGAATATTATATATTTTTCCAAAAGATGATATAACAATACTCCGTTCGGCAAGTTTTTGGTTACTTAAAACGCTAAAATGTTTTTTCCCGTCATAAATAATATGCTCAAAAACCTCGTCGCTGATAACATTTATTTTTGTCCCATTGGTAATCTTATGCAACTGGGCAATATCTTCTTCTGTAAACAATGCTCCTGTTGGATTATGTGGTGTATTAACAATGATCAGTTTTGTTCGTGTATTGATAATTTTTTGTACTGCTTCCCAGTCGATAGAATAATCGGGATACTTTAACTGAACAAAAACCGGCCTTCCTCCATTGCTTTCAATAGCCGGGATGTAACTATTATAAGCCGGTTCAAATAATACAACTTCATCGCCTTCGTTAATAAAGCTGCTAATGGCAGTATACACTGCCTGGGTTGCTCCGGCAGTGATCGTAACCTCATTTGCCGGGCTATAGTCGATTTGATATTTTTCAGATATTTGATTTGCTATTGCCTCTCGTAATTCAAAAACACCATCGACATGCGCGTATTGATTATATCCACTCTTCAGGTATTTTATTGCCAGGTCGGTTAGTTCGGGAGGACAAGAAAAGTCCGGTGAAACTTTAGCCAAATTAATGATATCAGAATCTTTTGTTAATTCTGATATTACTGTATAAATATCCTTCCCTATATTCGATAATCTTGTTTTAATCATACAACAAAAAATTTCAGAAAATTTTTGGATGGCAAATGTAAAAAAATATCTCTACTTAAAAAGCGCTGTAAAACATCCTGCTGTTAATTTTTTTTAATATATTATGGGCATTACAATTTTATAAAAGAATCCAATGTAATGAATATTATTTTTTACGAAAGTTTCAGTTTTGTTGATGAATATAAAACTTTTTGCATCAGAATCCACAAAAATAAAACAAGGAGTTTATAAAAAGTATTTTTAAAGAGTGCCTGGATGAAAAACCTCTTTCAGGATATTAAAAGATTTTATATTAGAAACTCCTTCATGATGTAACTCAAAATATTTTAATATTTTTTCTACTAGTTGCATTCTAAGTTTATAATCAATATTAATATTTTCGTATTGATTGGCTGAAAAAGTTAACATTTGATTAAAAATTTCGCTTTCTTCTTTATTTAATGTTAAATCATGTTTTGATTTTATTTGATTAAAAACACCTGTTTTAAGGTCGAAATATTGATGTGTTGCTGAATAATTGTGATTAGGAAAAAATCCCAGGTACTTGGTTAAATGTATTAAAAAATAAATATGAAAGTTTGCCAATCCTTTTTCTTTAATATCAAGCATTTGTACAGAATGGTACAGGTAATTAAATAGTTCGGGATGTGGCTCTTGCTCACGAATTGCTTTGTATAATATTTCGGCTACAAATAATGCAACCGTACTTTTTTTTAAGTCGTAAGGTAAATGGTTAAATATATATGCATTTTGCAACTCTTTAACACGCTGTAACTCCCTGGTTGACTTATGATAAACTTCCATTTCCAGCAAGTATAAGGGCTGCAATATATTGGCTTTAATCTTAGATTTTTTGCCTCGCACACCATTAATCATGTATGCCTGCCTGCCAAACTGCTCAGTATAAACTGTAGCAATTACGCTTGATTCTGAATATTTTATATGACGCAATACGATGCCTCTCGTTTTACTAATCATTTTATCTACATATTTATTAAAAGAAAACAAACAAAAGTAGCCATAAATACGTAAAAATTAAATGGATTTTAATAAACGCTAACAACTGTATTCAAAACGCTCTTTTTTAATTGTCAATATTAAAAATCACTATAATCAAAAAAGTATTGACAATACATATAAAATATGGTATATTATTTGCTATTTTTAAAAACCGAATGCAAAGGCAGTTTATATCATTTAAGTGCATATAAAATCATTTTGTTATGAGAAAAAAAATATTAATCCTGAATGTGTTGATTCTGTTTTCCTTATCAGTAATAGGCCAGGTAAAGATGACAGATACCTATAGCAAGCGAGGGCACAAAATATTATGTACGGCTTACAGTCCTGATTCTAAATATATTGCAACTGGTGGTGTTGACGACCGAATTTTTATTTGGGATGCAAATACCGGAAATGTAATCCAGGAATTAAAAAATCGCGACTGGCCTTTGGCCTTAAAATTTACACCAGATGGCAAATATCTGGTTTCGGGTGGCAGAACAGAAATGGTAAAAATCTGGGACTATAAAACCGGAAATCTTATTAAACAAATGAAAGGGCACCGATCTCAAATTCTAAGCCTTGACATTAGCCAGGATGGGAAATATATTGCAACCGGCAGTTCCGATAAATTAGTAAAATTATGGGATTTCAACCAAAAAGTATTTATCAAAGACCTTAAAGGCCATCGCGACCAGGTTACCAGCGTTTCCTTTAGTCCCGACGGGAAAAAGTTAGCTTCCGGCAGCGAAGATCATACCATTAAAGAGTGGAATATTCCTTCGGGCACTGAAATAAGAACCATTGAAGATGCTCATCGTAAAGATATTCGCTGTATTTCATATAGTCCCAATGGGAAATATCTCGCTAGCGGAGCCGATGATAAAATGATCAACATCTGGAAAAATGGGAAAAAATACAACACTTTTATTGGACATAAACATATCTTGCAACATTTAGCATTTAGTCCCGATGGAGAATATCTACTCAGTGGCGGCTATGACAAATTTTTTATACTGTGGGAGACAGAAACAGGCAGAATTATTTATAGCTCTGACAAGCAGAGAGATAAGGTTTTAGCAGTTGGTTTTAGTCCCGATGGCAATAAAATGATTACCGCAGATTTAACCTACGATCTTAAATTCTGGGACGTGTCCTCATTAGGGATTCAAACCGGAAAATTTGCACAAAACACTTTTGATGGAGCAGAAGAAGATGAGATAGACCCCGAAGAGGATTTACTTACTCAAAAAAAACCTGCTAAAAAAGAAACAAAAATACAAACCCCGGTAATAACCAACCAGGCAAAAGCTGTTACTTCCACAGTAATTGATGTTGATCAGATAAAACCCATGGGAATAAAACCATATCCTTATAAATATGCATTAATTATTGGAAATGAAGATTATAGTAGTTACCAAATGGGATTGCGCTCAGAGTCTAATGTTGATTTTGCTGTTCGCGATGCAGAAACATTCAGACAATATGCAATTTATATTTTAGGTGTCCCTGAAGAAAATATCATTTTCCTAACCAATGCCAGAGCTATACAAATGCACCGGGCAATTAACAAAATCAACATGATTGCCAATATTACCAAAGGAAAAGCCGATATCTTTTTTTATTATGCTGGCCACGGATTCCCTGATGAGCTTACGAAAGAACCTTACATAATACCTGTTGATGTTAGTGGAGCAGACCTTGAGTTTGCTTTAAAGCTAAATGATGTATATGCCAAATTAACGGAAAATCCAACACTAAGAGTTACCGTTTTTCTTGATGCCTGTTTTAGTGGTGGCGCCCGAAACCAAGGTCTTGTTGCTGCCCGGGGTGTTAAAGTAAAGCCTAAAGAAAATATTTTTAAGGGCAATATGGTAGTATTTTCGGCTAGCAGTGGCGACCAGTCATCACTGCCTTATAAAGAAAAACAACATGGAATGTTTACTTATTATTTATTAAAGAAACTACAGGAAACAAATGGGGCGGTGAGTTATAAAGAGTTGTCGGATTATTTAAAAGAGCAGGTGGCTGTAAAATCTATACTGGTAAATAATAAAGAACAAATTCCGGAAACGAATATCAGTGTTGACCTGAAAGATTCGTGGGGAGATTTAAAATTTAATCCGTAATCAATAAATTAATATCATTAAAACGAAGCTTTTTTGGCTTCGTTTTTTTTATGTATATCCGCTGTTTAAGCACAAAACTCACCAAGAAAATACAATAACCAGAATTTATATTTTAATATGCTTTTACTGTAATTTATTATCTTCAGTATGATGTATTAACTAATATGTGCTCATAGACGGATATTTATATTATTCAATTTGTTAATTATAAATCTATAATCTCTGAATTACAATAATAATTGCCAAAATAATTGACATTAAGGATATTAGATTATAATTTAGCTAATTACTATTTCCTGTTCAAAAAGTATTAACTAAAACTCGCAATTATGAAAAAAACAGTACCTATTTTAGGACTTATTGGTGCAATTCTAATTGCTGTCGGCACAATTTTTAAAACAATGCACTGGCCGGGTGCTGGCATTATTATTACACTAGGAGCATTAGCATTAGCTATTTACTCATTATTTTACATGTATGAAAGATTAAAAGAGTCCAGTGGTGGCATTGAAAAAACTTACATTGCTTTTTTTGGTATTTCCGGAATCCTTTTGCCTTTAGGATTTTTATTTAAAATGCAACACTGGCCCGGAGCAGAGATTCTGATTTATGGTTTTTTTGCAGCTTATGTAATATTGGTAATTTTTAGCATTTTGAGAGCTGTAAATGAAAAAGACAAAGATCTTCAGTATAAATATACTAACAACTTAATTTGGCTGGTTGGCGGTATAATAATTTTAACATATCCAATAATTGCAAAAATTCTTGAACAATAAATTATGCTGCATAATATAAACAACCATTAGATTATGAGCTTTTGGTTGTTTTTTTACGCCTTATTTATCTGATAAACAGAAGCTTGGTTATATGTGTTTTTGTTCCGTCTTCGTTGGAACAAAATACCAGGTATACTCCGGTACTAACTCTTTGTCCCGAAAAATTTTTACCGTTCCAGGTAGCTTGTCCTCCTTCGGCAGTGGTTTCATAAACAATGTTTCCGCTTATATCAGTTATTTTAACACTTACATCAGAAACCAGGCCGCGAATGGTAATCTCACCCTCATAATTTTCGCGTACCGGGTTTGGATAAACGTAAACATCCCGAAATTCATCGCTACCCTTCGTTGCCGACCCCCGGTAACTTATTAATCCTTTATTGGTAGCAAAAAACACCTCTCCTGTTTCGTGATTAATCGCCACATCATTTATTTTGTTCGATAAAAGCGGGCTGTTTTCTTCGGTAAAATGATAAACCTCTTCGGTTCCATCATCTGAAACTAAATAAACTCCTGCAGTTTGAGTACCCAGCCATTTTTTATTGGCACCGTCAACAGCAATTGATGTAATAGTTTCTGTATTTAACAAGTACTGTGTGTAGTCGTCAATGGTTAAAACAATTCGTTGGGCATAAAACAAAGAACTTTCAAAAACATCTGCAGGATTATAATAAACCACAATACCCTGGTCGGTTCCTACCCAGATATTTCCATCAAGGTCTTCGGCAATTGAAAAAATGTTGTTTGTGATAATTTTCCCGTTTTCGTCAACCACACCAATTTTTTTATACAAATCATCATTCTCGTTGTCCGGAGAATTATTATCATCAAAAATAAAAAGCCCGGTGCCAGGCAATACAACCCATTTATGATTATTCTCAGTAACCATTATATCTGAAATCAATAAATTGCTTATTTCCGAATCGAAATTGAAATTATACCATTGCCCGTTTGAAGATTTTACCGAAACCGGGTTGGTTACATTGGTATTGGTTACCCATAAATTATTATCATCATCGAATTCCATTCCGGCAACCCGAATATAATTTTCCCCGGGAACTATGGATTGTAATGAACTGTTAGATTCGTTATATACTTCTATAATTTCATCGTTCATATACTCAATAATACCATTACCCCAACTACCAACAAAATAATGTTCTATATTGTAGGGATCAATTTTTACTTTAACATAATCAGGAGCCTCATAGTTTAGCATACTTTTCCACTGCTCTTTTCGAAAAGAAAACACCGATCCATTTAAAAATACATTATTCCATGCAGGAGTAACTCCTCCACCAGCAACAAGCACCCGGCTATTAAAAATATCAATATCAAATGAATTTGCCGTATAAGGTGCATTAACAAAAATATTCTCCTTAGAACCATTGACAAACTTAATGAGCCCGTTGCCATAATCTCCAATCCAATAAACATCATTGTCATCTATTAACACATCATAAGGATTTAAACTGGGAATATCATTCTCGGTAATGGAATCTAAAAAATTCAAATCATGATCATAAACCAAAATACTTCCGCTGGTAACAATTTGGACTTTATTGTTCGAATACTTAATTTTTCTTATGGTTGTGTAATTCTGATTAAAAATACTCCATCCCTCTCCATCATCATAATAAATGACATCACTCACAGACTCATTTACCTTATTTACTAAAATCATCCCATTGTTAACGTATATGGTGTTAAATACAGAAGTATAATCCGGAATATCTGTAATTTTATTCCAGTTCGCATAATCAACCAGGTTTGCATTAAGATAGTCTGCCATAAAAATACCCTCATTTGTAGCAGCATAAAAGTAGTTGTTATCAAAAGCAATTTGGTTAACATGCACCTGCGAACCAAAATCTCCAATAAAATAGGTGTCTTTTATTTCTAATTTTTCAAGGTTCACAACAAAAATCCCAAAGCCGCAAGATAAGTAAGCATATTGATCAATAAATAAAATATGGTTAATTGATTTGCTTCCAGTTATTGATGCGCGTTTAATATCGGAAAGGTTATCTATCTGGTTATCTTTTATAAGATCAATATTGCCATTGGAATACCCGATAAATAACAAATTATTTTCGGAAGAATATGCCATAGCCGAGATGCCAATATCCGACAATCCATTAACTTTGGTGTATTTTTCAATGTGCTTGCTTTTTTTGTCATAAGCCATTACCCCTTGTTCTGTAGCCATAAAAATTTTTGAAGATGACTCACATACATTCTTTGCAAAAGAAAAAGGAAGATGTTCACGCCATTCACCAACACCTATCTGGGCATTTGCAGAAAAAACAATGGATAGAATTAACAGAAAAAAAGCAATATTTTTTTTCATTCCAAAAGTTTATGTAAATAAACAGGTTTTTAATATAAATTATTGTGATTGCTGATTTATTAAAAAGTTTATCAATTTAGAAGTAGCTTTAGCTCTGTGGCTTATTTCATTTTTTAACCCGACATTCATTTCAGCAAATGACTGATTAAAACCTTCGGGTTTAAAAATAGGATCGTAACCAAACCCTTCTTTTCCTTTTTTATTTGTTAGGATATCTCCTTTAACTATACCTTCAAACAAATATTCTTTATCCTGATATATTAAAGCAATTACAGTTCTGAATTGTGCTTTCCTTTTAGATATATTTTTCATTAAACCGATCACTTTTTGCATATTTTCTTCAGAATCTTTTGAATCTCCCGCATAGCGGGCAGACCAAACTCCGGGCTCACCATTTAGAGCATCTATTTCAAGTCCCGTATCATCAGCAAAACAATTTTTACCGGTTTTATTATAAACAATTCTTGCCTTCTGTAATGCATTTTCTTCGAGTGTAAAATAATCTTCAGGAATGTCTTCATAAATATTTACATCGCTCAGGCTTAACAACTTAAATCTATCACCCAGCAGATGCTGTATTTCTTTTAGTTTATGTTGATTATTTGTTGCAAAAATTATTTCCATTATCTATTTAAAAAAAGTGGATGCCCTAAAAAGATCATCCACAGGTAATTTATGCTATGAGTTTTTTTTAATAAAATCCGCCAAATTTAGTTAAATCTTCTCGTGGATTTACAACCATTACAGGTATTTTAGCACTATTAGCAATAATATATTGCTCCGAAGCACCTAAAACATAATCGGCAATTCCAATATTCTTTGTTGAAATAATAAGAATCAGGTCTGCATTAATATCTTTGGCAAAATCGATGGTTTCAACAGCAAAACTTTTTTTCCCCTCCATCATGTTTATTTCATAGTCAATCCCTTTAGAATCCATAAACTCACGAGAGAACATCATGTTTGCTTTTATTCTCTTAATAAATCCAACATCGGTTGTATTGGGCTTAACAATATGAAATTTAGGGCTAAAATGTGAATTTAAATAACTAGCCCAGTTTAATTTTTCTTTATTTTCTCTTTTAAAATCTATGGGAAATACAATATGTTTTAATTTATCTTCTTTGGGAGGCTCTTGTACAACCACAAAAGGAACTTTAGAGCTTACAATTACTTTTAAAGCCCAGCTTCCGGTTAGCTTTTGCATCCCGCGTAAACCATGAGTACCCATAACAACCAGCTCGGATTCAATTTCAGATGCTACTTCTCCAATGGTGGTAAAAATACTTCCTTTACGCACAATAGGCTCAATATCGAGTTTGTTTACACCCTGATAATCGTTGGCAACTTTACTAAGTTTCTGGAAAGCTTCATCATAATCTTTTTCAGTTTTGATAATATGAAGAAGAACAATTTTTTTACTCTTTGCTCTTTCTGCAAATTTAAATGCATGCTTCAAGGCACACTCTGCAACGGGTGTAAAATCCCAGGGTATTAAAATAATATGATCTTTATTTACCATAAATAAGCAGATTTATTCGTTATCAATATTCTTTAATAAAAAAAATTGTTATATTTCAATCAAATAAATGAATATACTTCCTTCTAAAGACCCAAGATATGGATTTTATTAGAAATTTCAGTAAAAATACAATTTTTTTTTCCATCCTGTTTACTATTTTCTTTATTATTAATTTAAAACAAGGAGCTGCTGACGAAAAAGGGAGCCCATACATACAACGTATTCTACTTGATAATTATGGTTTTTCTAATAATAACTTTTCAATCATACAGGATCAGTTTGGAATTTTATACATCAGTAATTCAAATGGAATATTGCAATATGATGGTTCATACTGGGAATTGATTAAAATGCAGGGTAAATCATGTTTTACACTTCACAACGATCAAAAAATTTATGTGGGTACTTATAACGATTTTGGATATTTATTTCCGGGAAAATCGCAAAAACTAGAATTCGTTTCATTGCTTGACTCCAGTAAAATCCAGAACATACATCCCGGACAAATTGAAAAAATTGTTTCCATTGATGATAAAATATTTTTCAACAGCAGGAAAACACTTTATCAGTGGGATGGCAAAAATATTCAAATAGTAGATTCCAGTCAGCAAAAAATAGACATTTTTATGGCAGAAGATCAACTTTTTTTAAAAAAAGTTGGTGCCGGATTGCAAAAATATATCAATAAAAAATTCAGGTTAATTCCTAACCACCTCTTTTTTAAAGACCAAAAGATTTTTTCTATTTTACCCTTTAATCAGCAATTTATTGCAAAAACAAATACCGGTTTTTATATCTTTGATCATTACACGGTTACTCCCTTAGAGTCAGCGGTAAATAGCCTTATTGATCAAAACATTTTCTCATCGGCATGTTTGCTCGATGATGGGAGCTATGCTTTCGGAACAAAGCTTGACGGAATTTTTATTATGGATAAGGCTGGTGATCTTGTTGCCCATCTTAACGAATCGGACGGTTTATTCAGCATTTCGGTAAATAATTTATTTGCAGGGCAATCGCAAAATTTATGGGCATTACATGACCAGGGAATCAGCAGGATTGAGTATCCATCGGCTTACAGCTATTTCACCCGTGAACATGAGCTTCGTGGGAATGTAACTTCTGTTATCCGGTTTAAGAATACATTATATGTAGCAACAACACTTGGCGTGTTTTATCTTTCAGAAGAAAATAAACAGGAAAAATGTATAAAATGTAATGTCTTTAAACAAATACCCGAAATCAAATCCAATTGCTATAAATTTCATCAACTAAAAAATCAATTGTTTGTTACAACATCCAAAGGAATATATGAAATTATCGGAGACCAGGCTTTTTTATTCTATAATCGAGAGGCTGAAGATATAACGAGTGTAATGCATTCGGAGAATCATCCATCCTACATTTTTTTAGGACATACCAATGGTGTTTCGGCTTTAAAATATAATCAGGGACTTTTAATTATTAGAAAAAGAATTGAAGGAATTACCGGTGAGATTAATTCTATTGCCGAGGAAAAGGACGGAACATTGTGGTTGGCATCAAAACATTCCGGTCTTTACAAAATCGACCCATTTAAAAAGTACTCACCGAAACTTTCATTTACTCATTTTAGCAAAGAAAGCATTTATCCTAAAGAGCTTCAGTGGATAAATCTTTATTCGGTGCATAACGGAATGCTTTTTTCTACTTCTGAAGCTTTATTGAGGTATAATAAAAATGATCAATCTTTTTATCAAGATACGCTTATTGGCATAGATTTTAAAAACCAAACCCAATGGATTTATCCTTTAGTAGAAGACAACAGAAAAAATTTGTGGTTAAATATTATGGGCAAAGGGTATGCAAGAAATAAAACATTGGTAAAATGGTTCGGTAATGATTCAATTAAAACACTTAAACCGCTACCTATAAACCGGATGAAAGATTTTTTTGTCACCTCTATCCATCCCGACGATTCAGGAATCGTTTGGTTTGGTGGATACGAAGGGCTTGTCCGATTAGATTTGAGGCAGGAACCTGACCCAACGAGAGATTTTAATGCTTTTTTGCATAAAATAGTCCTTGGTAACGACTCTACCATTTTTCTCATTCCATATTATAAAAATCATTTTTTAACTGAAAATAATGCAATTCCTATATTTGATTATCGGTTTAACCGGATATATTTTGAATTTTCAGCCAACGATTATGCCAGCGAAGATCAGTTACAGTTTCAATATAAACTTGAGGGCTTCGACACTACCTGGTCTAGATGGTCGTCGGTTAATTTTAAAGAATATACTAATTTATATGAGGGTGAATATATTTTTCGCGTAAGGGCTAAAAATATTTTTGAAGAAACAGCCGTCGAAATCAATTATCCGTTTATACTACAGCCACCCTTTTACCGAACAACGCTGGCTTATTTTGTTTATCTGATTATCATCGCTTTTCTAATTATTTTATTGATTAAATGGAGATCGTATTATTATGCCAGGGAAAGGTTTAAACTGGAAAATATTATCAATGAAAGGACCGAAGAAATTGTTATTCAGAAAGAAAAGGCAGACAATTTACTTGAACGGGTATTGCCCAAAACAACAGCTACTGAATTAAAATCAGGCAAAAAAGCCGGCCCGTATCACTACAATATGGTTACTGTATTATTTTCAGATATACAGGGTTTTACAAAAATATCAGAACAACTGGATTCAGAACACCTTATTGACGAGTTGGATAAATTTTTCTTACAGTTTGATTCGGTAGTAGAAAAATATAACATTGAAAAAATAAAAACCATTGGCGATGCCTATATGTGTGCCGGCGGAATACCAGAAAAAAACCGAACCAACCCTGTTGAGGTGGTTCTGGCCGCCATGGAAATGCAGCAATACATGAAATCTTTGAAGATGAAAACAGATGAGGGTAACCGGCAAATTTGGGAATTACGAATCGGTGTTGATACTGGGCCTGTTGTTGCTGGTGTGCTCGGAAGAAAAAAAA
>CAZSIC010000074.1:0-17383 GCA_964606845.1 uncultured Bacteroidales bacterium | reverse complement strand
GCCCGCAAAATTTTCCTGCGTAAGCCTACCAAAGGGCTATATGTTATGGCAGGAATTAGTTATAAATATTTCAAGATCAAGGGAGATAATGAAACATATGTAGAAACGCTTGGAGATGACGGATTAGTCTATTTTGAGATACAAGACTTAAAATATGCGATAAACATTAACAGCTATAGCGGATATGCAACAATCGGATATCAGCTTAACCCCTTTTCAAAATTTTATATAGATTTTTATCTTGGATTTGGTATACGATACAGTACCCACAACTCACCCGAAAATGTTACAACTAAATACAACCGTGGTAATATTGATTATGGCTATAGTGGCACTCTACCTGTTATAGGTGTCCGTTTAGGAGTTGCTTTATAAAAGATATCCTAAAAAAAGGAGCTATTTAAACAACAGCTCCTTTTTCAATTTTATTTTGCCATTTTTATTTAAAGGCTTTTTCTAACAATCCATCTCCGTCAATCTTCAATCGGTCAAAATATTCCGGAACAGGTTTACCCATTAATTTATCTACATAAAGTTTAGCCAGGTACTGGCCAAGCATAAATCCCTGTCCGCGAAGTCCGATAAACAATCCATGTTCGGGATCAATCAGCATTCTGGGTTCCACATAATAACCGGCCCAAATTGCCTGAAATCCAACCGAAGAAAGATTCGGAATCCAGTTCGCAAAAACTTCAGAAACAATTTCTAAGAAATCCTGTGAATTAATTTTTAAGTTTTTATCAGTTTCTTTCGGTTCTATAGCGGGTGATGCACATCCAATTATCTGTCCTGTTTCGGCCAACTGCTGTCCATAAACAGCGGTAAAACCTTTGTAGTTTCTACGATCAATTACCATTGATAGAGGGCTGCCATCAACACCCAACATGGGCAATCGGCGGGTAATAAATGCCTGGTGTTTTACGGGGTAAATCCCGGTTTCCAATCCAAGTTTTTTGGCAAATTTATCACCTTCAGGCCCCAGCGCATTAATAAAAACTTCGGTTTCATATTCAACATATTCCTGATTATGGTCTCGTACAATTACCTGGTAAGTATTTCCCGTTTTATTAACATCAATTAATTCGCAATCTTCCAAAATTTCGCCACCATGTTTAATTCCAATTTTACGAATTAAATCCACAACCCTTCCGGGTGTTGCCTGCCAACAATTTTCAGTTATTAATGCTGATTTATAAGTATCTAATGTTGGATTAAAATGTGGAGATATCTCTTTTTGAAAATCATTGGGCTCAATCATCCTGGCATCAGACCAGGCTATCGACGCTTCCAAAGCTTTATAAATCGCATCATCATGAGCTAAGGTGACATATTTAATGGGCAGAAAATCAATATTTTGGATATCCTGCAACTCTTTAAAAATCTCCAGGTTATGATTCGCAATATCCGAAAGCTCCGGCAAACTGAAATTTGGCCTTCCACCGGCAATATTTCTCCACGAAGCTCCCCGACCGTAATTAATCATTACCGGTTTCTGCCCTGCCTCGGCAAGATATCGGAACAATGCACTTCCGCCAATTCCGCCACCGGCAATTAACGATTGCACTTTTATTTTTTTACGGTTCGATCCGTTTAAATGAGTAATCACTTTTTCGTGTACATTACGCGGATAAAGCTCACCCAGTCCTAACTGGTTCGATAAAGGCCCACGTGGAGTAGCATCACCTACCAAAGCAATTCCATATTTTGGCAGCACAGTTTTTAATCTTTTAATACAACGCTTTCCGCGGCATGCACCCATTCCTAAACGGGTAGTATGTTTTACTTCGTCGGCAGAAATATATTTACGGTCGCCAATCACTTCTAAAATATCTTTTAGCTTCACATCATCGCAATGGCAAATATATTGATCCACTTCACTTTTATCGCCGGTATTTTTATAGTCAATTTCTCCGGGAAAGTTGTCTTTAACAATAAAACCACGCACTTCGATCAAATCTTCTCCATGTACATCTAAAGATTTGACCCTGGCAACATTAGTTTTATTTTCTTTTTTCAGGATTTTCTCAATTACCCCTTCACCTAGTTTTTTCCCGTTGTTATCAACAAGAAAAATTTCAGATTTTTCTTTAGCTTCATACTCAATGGGCAAAAAGAGCCAATCTTTTTTAAAGTTATAACCAAAAATAGCCAGTCCTGGACATTGATATACGCATTGCATACAACCAATGCATTTATCAAAATCAATTTGTGGTACCGTACTGGTAGATGATTTAGTAATCGCTCCATGCGGACATGAAAATGCACATGGATTACATGCAAAACCATAAAGGCAATCGATGATAACAAAAGGTTTTTCTTTTTGTCTTTCAATCGTTGGTTTATAAGCTTCATCAATAACTTTTACAGGATGTTGTTGCGAATCGATATATTCTTTTGAAATTATAAGGTATTGATCGTAATCGAACCGTAAAGCCATTTCTTCGACAATTTCGTAAGCTACCTGTTTTCCTCGCAATACAGCACTTGTTCCTTCACCAATCCTGATCGCATCGCCTGCGCCGTGGCAATCGCGACCAAATATTTCTTTTCCTTTAATCAATAATGCATCATCAGGAACCAGTCCGGTACAAATATTAATGGCATCAATTCCATCAATTACGCGTTCGGTTCCGGGTACCGGTTCGAAATTTATAGCATCAGCCACTACAGCACCAACAATTCCATCATGTTTTTCGTTAGGTATGGCCTTAACCAGAATCGTTGATGTAAGTACAGGAATTCCTAATCTACGTACCCTGTTTGCCTGAACAGGAAATCCTCCTTCGTTGGGTTGTGCTTCGATAATGGCTTTTACATTTGCTCCAGCCTGCATTAACTGGTATGATGTAAGATATCCAATATTTCCAGCACCTACGGTTAATACATTTTTACCCAATAGTGTAAATTCCTGGTTCATCATCTTTTGCACTACAGCAGCAGTAAAAACTCCTGGAACATCATCATTTTCGAAAGGAGGCATAAAAGGAACGGCACCGGTTGCAATGATTAAGTGGTCGGCATCGACATAATAAATTTCTTCGGTTTTTATATTTTTTACTGCCAGTCGTTTACCTTCCAAAATATCCCAAACGGTAGAGTTAAGGAAAATACCACTGTGATTATCGCCGGCCAGGGTTTTGGCTATATCAAACCCTCGCATTCCACCAAACTTCTTCTCTTTTTCGAAGAAAAAGAACTGATGCGTTTGCATTAAAAACTGACCACCAATTTGGTCATTATTATCAATCACAATATTTCTTACATTGTGTTTGTTTAGAATTTCACGAGCGGCTAATCCTGCAGGCCCGGCACCAATAATAACTACATCTGTTTTATATACATCAAGCGATTCGTCGGTGGTAATTTTTCTTACCTTAGGCTCATAATCATGCGGAATTTCTTTTACTTCTTTAATTTGATCAACTTTTGTAATACAAATTCTTCGGACCACTCCGTCAACCAACATCTCACATGCTCCACATTTCCCGATACCACATTCAAGACTCCGGTTACGATTCTCCAGACTATGACTGTGAACAGGATAACCCGCCTGATGCAAAGCAGCAGCAATGGTAAAACCTTTTTCGCCCTGAACAGGTTTGCCATTAAATGTAAATGTTACTTTATTGGGGGATGGAATTTCAAGGATAGGATGTTCGTTTATCTTATACATAGCTCAAAATATTTTAAAATTTAAGTGGCTTAAAGTAACTACGGGACAATGAAATAACATATGATTTTTGTCAGTGAAGCATATAAAAGAAAAAACATTTCTTAAACCTTACCTCTACTCAAAGTTTTAAATCATTTAAAACAACATAAAAATTATTGATTATTTATTTAGCAGATTATTTTTATTTCTATATTATTTGCCATCGCAAATTTTTGAAGGTATTCATTCAGGTGGCTTAAATAAATCATTAAATCATTTTCTCCGCTAAAGGAAATAATATTCATTGAAATAGATGTTGTTTCATTGGTAATCTTTACCCTTTCAGAATCGCTGGTAGGACTACCAAATTTACTATGGCTATCTTGAAATACCGGAAGGTCTTCGATATTTAACAATCCACGGCCAATGCCATAATAAACATCCTCTTTTATACCTACTGTAAACTCAACAGGAGGATACAGGTTAGCCATATCAAAAGCACAAATAGAATAAAAAGATTGAATAGAAACCAGGTTATTGATATCTACAATATTATTGATTTTATAAATTCCTTTTTCTTTTACGATACGCCGCAACAATGCTTCGGATGATAAACGGTAACGGGCAGGGTCTTTCCCTAAAATTCTATATGCTTTTCTTGAATCAGCAATGGGTTTCAATTTGGAAATGTCTTCGACCTTGTATTTTTGAGCAAACTGATTGCAAGCTTCATCCAATAAATATTTAAGCTTATCATCAGATTCTTTTACCTGAATATTAGCCTGAATACTTCCGATAGTAACAGCGTTAATTTTTTCTTTTAAAAAATCAGCAATACGAATATCTAACATATATTATTTCGTTTTTGAAATTCTAAATTGTATATTTAGTAAAAATAAACACTTTAATCTTTTACTTGTTGTAAATTTAATCATCAATAAAATAATAAATATGGAACATATTGTAAAAATTTTAAAAATAGAAAATATAACTCACGATGTAAAACTTTTTGTGCTTGAAAAACCTGAAGGATATAGTTTTGAACCCGGCCAGGCAACAGCCTTATCTATTAATAAAAAAGGACAAGAAGATGAAAAACGGCCTTTTACTTTTACCTCTTTAAACAGCGATCCGCAATTAGAGCTGATTATCAAAATATATGATGAGCATGATGGTGTTACTAAAGAATTGGGGAAACTCCAAAAATCGGATGAACTAATTATTGGCCCACCCTGGGGGACTATAAGTTACAAAGGGCCCGGATACTTCATTGCCGGTGGAGCAGGCATAACTCCATTTATAGCTATCTTTCGGCATTTACAAAATGAAAACCAGCTAAAAGATAATGTTCTTTATTTTTCGAATAAAACAGAAAAAGATATTATTCTGAAAGATGAATTTGAAAAGATGCTGGGCAAGAATTTTATCAATGTGATTACCCAAGAAGAATCGGATAAATATATCAATCGTTTTATCGATAAAGATTTTCTAAAAGAGCAGATTGATGATTTCTCAAAGCATTTTTACATCTGTGGGCCACCCAAAATGACGGAAAATATACAGGAAGCTTTAAAAGAACTGGGCGCTAAACCTGATACGCTGGTGTTTGAGTAAGAATAGAAAATAGTGATAGTGGTAGCAGCAGCACACAGCGGCAGTAAGCAGTTAAATAGTTTTGAGTTTTGAGTTCTGAGTTTTGAGTTTTGAGTTTTGAGTTTTGAGTTTTGAGTTCTGAGTTTTGAGTTTTGAGTTTTGAGTTTTGAGTTCTGAGTTCTGAGTTCTGAGTTTTGAGTTCTGAGTTTGGAGTTTGGAAAAAACCTTAGCGCTGAAAATAGAACACTGATTCAATGAATTGAATACACCGATGAGACAGATAATCATAAGTTTCTTAAAGTCTATTGGCAGGAAGAAGCGGCAGACAACAGCAGCAGTAGGCAGCAGCGCATTAGGCAGCGGCAGTAAGCAGTAGCATAACAATACTAATTTTTCAACAATAAAAAACTTCGCGCCTTAACGTCTTCGCGGTGAAAATAGAACACAGATTCAATCCATTGAATACACAGATGTTGCAGATTCTCACCGATTTATTAAAGTAAACCCTTGCGGTGAAAAAAAGAGATCATAAACCAACAAGGCTCAAAGACACAAAAAAAGGCCCGGTAAACCGAACCTTTTTTTTAATCTTTACTTTACTACTCATTTTCAACAAAGAAATCTTTCACACTTGATTTAAAATTATCAAAGTCTTTTTTAAATTCAGATTTAAATTTTTTCCACTCTTCTTTCGACTTTAACTCAGCTTTATCAAGTCTGCTCTGCAATTCATCTCTTTTTGTTTTCAGTTCATCAAGAGCCTCTTTTTGTTCCTGTGAAATTTCCTTTTTTTGGCTTTCAATTTCCTGGTTAAGCTTTTCTATCTTTTGATCAAACTCAGTAATAGCATTATCCAGATCGTTTTTTAATTTATCCTTTTCAGCTTTCACAAGTTCATCAACTTCTTCGCCAACATCTTTTAATTCCTGTTTTACTTCTTCGCCCTTATCTTCTTCTTTTGCTTTTTGATTACAGCCAGCAAATAAAAACATAAGTGCTAAGGTACTAATTGCAAAAATTTTAGTTTTCTTATACATCATCATTTTTGTCCTTTCTTTTAGTTATTAAGTTAAACGCATTATAATAAAAAAATCATTGAATTCCAAATTATTTAACTGTTAATAAAATAGTTAATAAATTAGTATAAATAGAATTTTGAGTTTTAAATATTCAAATAAAATATTTCCTTTGCTTAAATTTATTCTATTATGAGCATATCTGAACAAATACAAATGCTTCAATTTGATAACCTAATTGAATATGAAGCTATCACTCATTTTTCAACCACCCGGTCTGGAGGTTATAGTAAAAACCATTTAGCAGGATTCAATTTAGGATATACTGTTGGTGATAAACCTAAAAATGTAACTGCCAACTTGCATATTTTAGCCAAAGTACTAAATATTGAAAAGAAGCAGATGGTATCGCCCAAACAAACCCACAGCAAAAATGTTGGGATTGTAAGATCTTCTAAAGATATTTTTTCAAATACAGATGCTTTAATAACAAACGTAGCGGGTATTTGTATTTTTGTAAGAACAGCCGATTGCGTTCCGCTTTTATTGTACGATCCTGTCCAAAAAGCCATTGCAGCCATCCATTCCGGTTGGAAAAGCACCTTGCAGGAAATTTCCAAACACACTATAGAACTCATGCAAAAAGAGTATGACACAAATCCGGAAAACTTGATTGCAGGTATTGGCCCCTCGATTGGGCCTAAAGTTTATGAAATTGGGCTTGAAGTTATTGAGAAGTTTCAAAATCAATTTAGGTTTGATAATTTTATTGTTCCCATTAAAAATTCTGATAAAGGATTATTAAACCTTTGGAAAATAAATCATCAAATACTAATCAATTCGGGAGTTCCCGAAAATCAAATCGAAATTGCCGAAATGTGTACTTACTCCAATCCGGATTTATTTTACTCGGCGCGTAGGGATGGTTCAAATTGTGGTAGATTAGCAACAGGTATTATGTTAAAAAATAAAAAATGAAAACATTTTTGCTCATTCTGGTTACGATTGTTTGGGGATCAACATTCTTTATTATCAAAGACACTGTTGCTACAGTCAACGAGTATTTTATAGTTTTTGTGAGGTCAATACAGGCCTTTGGCGCCCTGTTTTTGTTTATGCTTTTTACCAAAAAAAGTCAAATAGTGAATAGAAAAGCATTTATCAGAGGAGTTACGCTTGGATTTTTTCTGGCTGTAAGCTATACGGCTCAAACCATCGGATTAAAATTCACCAGTACCGGGCATAGTGCATTTATTACCAGCTCTGCTGTGGTTATAGTGCCATTTATTCTGTTCTTCTTTTTTAAAATTAAAATTTTACAAATCGACTGGATGGCCATTCTCCTGGTGTTTATTGGATTATTTCTACTGACCTACGATACAAGTACTTCGGTAAATAAAGGAGATGTCATTACGCTGTTTTCTGCTTTTGCAGGAGCAACCCACCTGGTTTTGGCTGGGCGTTTTATTCAAAAAACAGAAACGCTTCCATTGATCAGCTATCAATTTTTTGGAACTGCATTATTCAGCTTCACAGCCTGGTTTATAATGGATAGCTCACCTGTAGAAATTAGCACAAAAGCCTTGATATCGCTAATATACCTGGGATTATTCGGTACGCTGTTTTGCTTTTTTATTGTAGTGTGGATTCAAAAGTATCTTTCCTCCTTAAAAACAGCCATTATTTTATCGCTGGAACCGGTTTTTGCTGCCTTATTTGGCTATTTTGTCATACAAGAGATACTAACTCTCAAAGAACTCACCGGTTCAGCTATTATCCTCACTGGCATTATTGCTCATAGTGTTTTAAAAAATAAAAAAACGCAGCCAATAACTGCGCCTTAAAAGAAGAAAACAAATTTTTATTTCTTTTTTTGCATCACAATTAGCGTAATAATACCTGCTCTTGCTACAAGAAAAACAAAAATTCCGAATACCGGATCAAGCAGAGCAACTTTTAAACCTGAAGCCAATGCACCGATGGTTATTTCACCATGTGCCTCAATACTGTCAAATGCAGCAATTAACCCGAAAGTTCTTCCCCAGAATCCCCAAGCTACAGCAAACCACCCAAGGTGAGTAATTAAAGAAATTGTTTTGCCATAATCCTCTTTTTTAATCAGATTGTAAATAAAAATTCCAATTATTATAAATAGTAAGATTAAAATAGGATACGTAAAGAAAGGCCCTCCTTCATTACATTTGTCGATAATTTGTTTGAAAAGACTCATAATGTTTTTGTTTTTTAATGAATACTAAACCAAATGTATGAAGGATATCCTTTGCATTTTTAAAAATGCGATAAATGATAAATTTAGTGCGCTTTTCAACAAATATAAGGTTAGTAAATGAATTTTAGTATGCTGACCTGGTCGAAAACCACATTAAATAGGTTATTAGTCTATAATTAAGGGTTGATTCAAAGAAATTATGTAATATTGTTTTCATGATAGTGTCTGTTAACAAAAAAGTAAAAGTAATAATATTACATATCATCTTATGGATATCCATTTGGTTTTTCTTTATCTATTTTTTTAATTACAATTCAGAAAATATTAACTATCCGGTTTGGTTTGCCAGCTTGCTATTGCCCCTTACAATGGCAACAACTTATTTTGTGGTTTATTTTCTTATTCCCCGCTACCTACTTACCAAAAAGTATGTTCAATTTGCATTATATAGTTTTTACACCCTGATAGCTTCATCCTATTTAATTGTAATGATTATTTACGGTGGTCTGATTTTTTTACTTAGTCTGGATATTTCTATCATGCCTCCTATGAGTAAGAACTTTGTTTTTATTCTAATTATGGTTTATATGGTCGTTGGTTTAGTAAGTTTTATTAGTATTTTAAATCAAAATTTTAAAACCATTTCCAGAAATAAAGAACTCCAAAACAAAATCCTGGAAACCCAATTGCAGTTAAAAGAACAGGAACTGCATTATCTAAAAAGACAAATACATCCCCACTTTTTATTCAACACCCTGAATACCATTTATGGATTTGCCCTGAAACAATCCAAACAAACGCCGGATATCATTTTAAAACTTTCTAACTTACTGGATTACATCTTATATCAAATCAACAAACCACTTGTAAGCTTAAAAGAAGAAGTTTTACATATAAAAGAATATATCGACCTGGAGAGAATCCGTTTTCAGGATACATTAAAAGTTATGTTTAATGCTGATGATATTAACGATGAAATCTGGATAGCGCCAATGCTATTAATTCCGTTTGTTGAAAATGCATTTAAGCATGGTAATATTATCGATGGATTTTTATCTATCGAAATCAGCATAAAAGTTTCTGGCAATAGTTTGGATTTTAACATTCGAAATACTTTTAACCAGGAAAACCAAAATCAAAAACCAGGAATAGGCCTTGAAAACATAAAAAAGAGGCTTGATTTAAACTACGGCAGTAATTACCAGTTAACTTATAACCAAAAAAACAATTGGTATACGGTAAACCTGTTGATTTCTAATTTAAATACCAGTAAAAATGCCTAATACAATTCACTGTTTAATAGTTGATGATGAACCGACAGCCCGTGAAGTTCTAGAAAATCACCTATGTAAAATTGATTCTGTAAAAATTGCTGGCAGCTGCAAAAATGCCATTGATGCATTTAACAAAATCAGTTCAGAGCATGTTGATCTAATATTCCTGGATATCAACATGCCCGAAATTTCAGGGTTATCCTTTGCCAAATCAATCAATCCCAATATTAAAATCATTTTTTCAACAGCTTACAGAGAATATGCTGTAGACGGGTTTAATCTGCAAGCGGTTGATTATTTACTAAAACCCATATCGTTCGATCGATTGCTGCAATCGATCAATAAATACTTTAATGAAAATGCCGTTGTAAATAATAAACCGGATACTATTATTCCTGAAAAGAATGATTATTTTTTTGTGCGCTCCGACCGCAAAATGATTAAAATAAATTTTAACGATATTCTGTTTATCGAGAGTTTAAGCGATTATATCAAAATACATCTGAAGGATAAAGCGATTGTAACACGCGAAACCATTTCAAACATCGAAGCAAAACTACCCCAAAAGAATTTTATAAGAACACACCGGTCATTTATCGTGGCATTCAAAGCCATTCATTCCTTCACCCACGAAACCATAGAAATTGGCAAGAAAGAGATTCCAATCAGCCGAAGCTATAAGAATGAAGTTTTGGAAAGGTTAAACAATTTATAAAATACTTCATATCGGTCCATATTTTCTCGTCAGTACTGGATTTTCCCGACTTGAATATCAGTCCGCTGTTAAAACTTTTTCTAAGATAAACTAAAATAATAAAACCACCAACCCCCGTAGTATAGCGAGTGAAAAATGTTACAAGTTGTAAAAAATTCTATTAATATTTTTCTAAAATTCTTTTGGTTATATTATATATTTTCTCACCTAACCTGAATAATTGAGTTCTCCCAACTCCTGGAATATAACCTTGTTCTTTGTAGTTCTTTTTAGAATTTATAATGGCATCACCCAACAAAGTTGGATGTTTAGTACTATTAAAACCGCCTATCCTTATTTGTGGTATTAACTGCTTCCAATCAGAACAAGAATTCACTACTTTTAAATCTGGTAATTTATCAGTAAAATGATTATACAACCAAACTTCAAAACATGGATTACTAATTGCAATATTCCATTCATTCTTAGTAGAAGTTTCTGTTTGTAATGTATGAATATGCTTTCTCCATCTATCAACATCTAAAACAAACCATAATTCATAATCTCCATTATCACTATTATGTTTTGCGATTGCATCATTTGCATTACTTAGAAGATGGTTTGGAGCACTTTTACCTTTTTTACTGGCAACTGGAATAACTTTTAATTGTGAAGTTAGTTCATTGAAAAATTCAAAGTAATCAGGCTCTCGCTTTTCCCCTTCACAGATGATAATTAAAATTATAGCATCTCGAAAAGGTTCCTTCTTTACATAACTTCTTTTATCCAATAGTGCCATACTTAGTCCAATTTATGTCTTTAAGATTACCGAGAAAAGGTATTGCACCATATCGTCCGTTCAAATAACCTTTTTTAATATCCTTTGTATGATGTTCTTTAAATTCACTCAAAGGATACATATCTGAACAACCTTTTTTATCCTTTTCGATAAACCATATCTCATCTTGTCTTAAAATTTCTTGGTCCAAAATGTTAGATTCATGAGTGGTGAAAATTAGCTGTCCTTTTGTATTATTATCAAGAGAGTATTTACTAATTAGTTCTTTTATTAATAAAGGATGAATACTTCTTTCCATTTCATCAATTACATATACTTTATTTCTAAATATCATATCTTGGAAAGCAGGAATATAATCCAGTAACCTATTTGTTCCATCAGACTCTTCATTTAAATAAAATTCAATGAAAGCATCTTTGTCACTAAGATGTTTTAATACTAATCTTTTAATGACTATGTTACCATTTTCATTTATTGCTATTACTTCTTCTCCATTCTTATTGGTAAGGCCAATACTTTTTGCTGGATTCTCAACTAATAGCTTTGATAACTTTTCTATGCTTTGAGTGTCTTCCCCGAAAAACTCCTTAATAGTTTTTGTCTCAGTCTCAATTTTTTTAATCCCAGTATCAAAAGAGCACATAGTTTTATTAACAAATTCCTTAAAGTTATCGTCTGAATCAACATTTTGAACCAAAGCAACAGGTTTTGATGAAGGTGTTAAAACCACAACATCTTCAGCAAACCACTCATATGGAGCTTTGATAATTTTTAAAAAATCATTATCTAATTCACTTAACAATTTGAATATTGATTTTTCAGGTTTGCTAAGAGTCTTTTCAATTACACTTTTTAAAGTCTTACTTTCTAAATCATTTTCAAATTCAGGGCTAAATTTTGTCTTTACTTTCTGGTTTTCGTTCGTTTTCCTTTCGAAAAGTAAAACATCATCATTATTACCTAAGCCTGATTCATAGAGTTCTTCAGTAAGCACAACATCTTCATTAATTTCCAGACCGTAATAATATGCTACATTGTTCTTGAAAAACTCTATAGCAAAAATCTGACTTTTCTCTTTATTACTATCAGATAACTTGAATTTTTCATTCTTAAGTCTTGGTGGAATATCACCAGTTTTAACTATCTCAATTAAAGTAAATAATCCTTTAATAAGATTTGATTTACCAGAACCATTTGCACCATAAATCGCTGATAATTTTAATATCTCGAAGTCATTTATCTTATATTTATGGTGAGAAAGTCTTGTATGTCTTGGGCTTGGTAACATGTCAAACTCTCTTTCACTCCCGAAAGAAAGAACATTGTTTATATTAAATCGAATTATCATAGCGTAATATTTTCACGCAAATATACAAAATATACTTATTAATGAAAATTATTTCAACACAAAAACAAGAATTGCGTGATATTTTCACGTAATAATAAAATATTTTATTAGCCGTAACTCACTTTTACATTCAATAGGAATGACTTGCCCAATATCAAGTACTATTGTATAATCTTTAGATAGATATGATTCATTACTCATCTGCTGACTTATTGAAAAACTATCATTCAAGTAATTAATTTTTTAAACAAGACCTTCAGCAATTTTTCAAATATTTTTGTTAAACTTGAAATCATTTAAAACATCAAACTCAAAACAAAAATAAAATACCATGAAAAAAATTTATCTGCTCGTATTACTTAGTTTTCTTATTCAACTGGCTTTTGCACAGCAAAAGGTTGAAATCAGACAATGGATGGTAACAAATACACAACAAATTAACCTACCGGCTTTTGCCGATGTTAAAAATATTGATGGAGAAACTTTCGAAGCATCCAATTTAATTAATACAACGCAAATTGATGACGAATCATTGATCTGGAATAGCAAAAGTTTAAGTGAGGATAGCCTTCTTTTTACGCAATCAAATAAAAATAATTTGTTTATTCTAAAAAGTTACTTAACTGTTGATCGATGGACAAAAGGAACTTTAAAACTCTCATTAAATTGCTACTATGAAGTATTTATTGATGGCAAAACGGTAAAAACAAAAACCACTGCTGATTTAAACAACAACAAAATAAAAATTGAACTCAATTTGGGAAATCATGAAATTCTGATAAAAGCGATTACATCTGAAGAAAAAATTAAATTAGCAGCTGAATTTGAATACGCTGATGAGTTTAAGGATTGTAATGCTACCACAAGTTTAAATCCTCAAAGGTATTTTACCATCAATGATGTGCTGGAAGGCAATAATGTTTCATCGGCGAAAATTTCACCATCAGGTAAATATGTTTTGATTAATTACTCCGAAACGGTTCACGGAAGTGGAAAAAGTAAAAAATACACAGAAATTTACGATCTGGATAAAAACCAAAACATTTGTGTTTTAAGAAATAAAGATATTTCAAATGTTGGCTGGATGCCAGAAACCGACCGTTTAACCTATTCGACAAATTTCGAAGGTAAATCAGAAATTTTTATTTATGATATCGAAACCGGCAAAGAACAATCAGTTGTAGATGGAATAACAGATTTATCAGGTTTTAGCTGGTCGCCTACTGAAGATTACCTTATATACTCTGTTTATAAAAAAGCAGAAGAGCCTGGTGATTTAAAACGTATTTATGGTGCCAACGACAGGCTGCCTTATTTCAGAAACCGTTCATTTTTGTTTAAAGCAGAAGTTGAATCGCAAAAAATTACACAGCTCACAGCAGGAAACCTGTCGGCAAGCTTACATGATATTAAACCCGACGGAACAAGAATTTTATTTTCCACATCACGCATGGATTATACGGAGCCTCCATTCTCAAAACAGAATTTATATGAGATAGACATGAATAGTTTCCACCTTACGACCATTTGGGAAGATAAAAATTATGCCGGATATTGCCAGTATTCGCCCGACGGAACAAAACTACTTGTGCAAGGCGGACCAGAATGCTTTGGAGAAATTGGAGTAAACATAAGCGACAACCGGATTCCAAACAGCTACGATTCGCAGCTTTATATTTTCGATTTGACCAGCAAAAAAATTGATCCCATAACCAAAACATTTGATCCAACCATCCATTCTGCCGAATGGGTTTCGGAAAAAGAAATTTATTTATCGGTTGGCGAAAGAGATTATATCAATCTTTACAAATATGATATAAAATCACAAGCATTTGATAAAATCGATATTGAGGTTGAAGTGCTTAATGATTTTGATGTAGCCAAAAACAAGCCGATGGCAGTTTACAGCGGAACAAGCATATCCACACCAAAAAAGCTTTATGCACTTAACCTGAAAAAAGAATCGAGCTCGCTCCTTTCTTTTCCTGAAAAAGTAAGGTATTCCAATATTCAGTTCGGTAAAACCGAGCCATGGAATTTTGTTAATAAAAATGGCACTACCATCTACGGCCGTGTTTATTATCCACCCAATTACGATGAAAATAAAAAATATCCGGTTATTGTAAATTATTATGCCGGCACATCACCCATAGAGCGTTCATTTGGCGGGCGTTACCCGATCAATAACTGGGCAGCCAACGGATACATTGTATATGTTTTACAACCCAGCGGAGCCACAGGGTTTGGGCAGGATTTCTCTGCGCTGCATGTTAATGGATGGGGATTTGATGCCATAGATGATATTATCGATGGAACCAAAAAATTCTTAGAAACACACAAATCGGCTGATGCCGAAAATATTGGTTGTATCGGTGCTTCTTATGGCGGATATACTACCATGCTAATCCAAACACGTACAGATATATTTAAAACAGCCATTTCGCATGCCGGGATAAGCTCTATTACCAGCTATTGGGGCGAAGGCTACTGGGGATATACCTACAGCGCAGGTGCTACAAAAAACAGCTATCCCTGGAATAGAAAAGACATTTATGTTGAAAACAGCCCTGTGTACAATGCTGATAAATTCCAGAATTCAATTCTTTTATTACACGGTACTGACGATACAAATGTACCCGTAGGAGAAAGCCTTCAGTATTATGCAGCCTTAAATCTTTTAGGAAAAGACGTTGAAATGGTATTGGTTGAAGGGCAGGATCATCATATTTTGGATTACAAAAAACGAATTCAATGGCATTATACCATTATTTCGTGGTTTGATAAAAAATTAAAAAATCATCCACAACAATGGAATGAGTTGTACCCGGAAAAGAATTTATAATATTATTATATTATCGAATAATTAAGAGGCCGTCCAAAAAGAAAAAAAGCAACGTCATTACGATGAGGAACGAAGAAGCCTGCCTGCTGCAGGCAGGTAATCTTTTTATTCTCAGACCATTGAAATTTAAAGATTAACTTCGTTGAGCTTGCACTTCGTGCTGCGGTTCCTTCACTTCGTTCGGAATGACTACTTTTTGTACACCCTCTTAATTATTTTATATACTTTTTACTTCTTCACCTCCAATTCCAAAGGCTTAATCTCCTCGCCCCAATAAATAGTAGTATGTGGGAATGGAATTTCAATACCTTTTTCATCGAATGCTTTTTTAAGCCTTTTTCGGTATTCGCGTCCTAATGACCACTGATCGCCAGGAACAGTTTTTAAACGGGCTTTAATAACGATTGCACTATCGTCAAACTTATCTAAACCAAATATTTCTAAAGGTTCTTTAATTTTTTCTTTATATTCAGGATCATTTATCATTTTTTCACCAACTTCCTGCATTACTTTTATAACCTCATCAACATTTTCTTTATAAGCCACACCAATGTCAAAAACAATGGCCGACCATTCCTTAGTCATATTCGATAAAGTGTTAATTTTACCATTCTGGATAACATGTACAACACCAGAAAAATCGCGTAACGTAATGGTTCGTAATTCAATTTTTTCAACCAACCCACCTGTGCCATTAATAATAGCTACATCGCCGGCACGGAGCTGATTTTCGAGTAGAATAAAAAAACCTGAAATAAAGTCACGTACCAATTCCTGGGCTCCAAAACCTATAGCCAAACCCAAAATACCTGCACCGGCAAGAATCGGGCCTATATCAATACCAAACTTTTTAAATAAAATCATAAAAAAAATGGTCCAAACAATAACCTTCCCAATACCTTTAAGTATTCCCAATAATGTTTTAATCCGCTTCGTAGTTTCCTGAGTATCCAGCGATTCATTTTTTGTAGCACGATTAATCAACATCTTATTTAATCTTCGAATAAGTATACTTAAAAATTTTAAGGTAATAAATAAAAGAATAATAAGAATAAGAATTGAAGGGCCAACGTTAATAACCCATTGAACAAAACGGCTTAAAACATCTTGCCAAAAATTTTGTGTGAAAATTTCTTGCATCATAATATTTTTTAAATTTGAATTAATTTACTGTTTTTATATATCGTACCCCAATTAAACGGTCGTAATTTCCACGAAAATCATGATAATAAACCAAAACGGTATACAAGTTTTCAGTTTGAACATGATTACCGTCAATATAAGTAAAGTCCGGCTGATTATCTTCTAACAAAACATACCGGTAGTTATAATATCCTTGTTTTAACAACAAACGGCATTCGTATGCTTTTTGCTCAAAATTATATTGCATTTTATTTTCTTTGGTAAAATCGTAATTTGATAAAGCGCCCCAAACATAAACATCTCCATTTTGAACAGGGGCCTCCATATTTAATGAAAAATAAACATATGCATAATCTGCTTCGGTCTGCGGATAATTACTTTGTGTTACATCAACCTTAAACTGCCCATTAATATCTTGCTTATATTCATAGTCGTCGAAAGATCTAGCTATATTTTCAGTCAACTGAAAATGATACATTTGATCCATAAAACTGATATTCTGAATATTTTCTCCAGCATAATGAATATTTTTGGTGTTGAAGTGATGAAATTCATTTTCCCCTTTAAATTTTAACCGGCTAAAATCGTTAAAAATAAATTCATTGTTACGGATAATATCAGGTTTATCGATAACTAATTGTTGCTTCCAGTTAAAATTTTTTAAAATATTAATTTTAATATTTTGGCTGATATCATAAAAATCAGTCCCTGTATATTCTACCTTTATTTCGAGTTGTTGATCTTTATAAAAATAGATTAATTGTGCCATATTTTTTATATGAGCATCAATTT
>CAZSIC010000073.1:0-17461 GCA_964606845.1 uncultured Bacteroidales bacterium | reverse complement strand
AATATCCTCATCTAAAATATAAAGAAATACGTGTAAAGGATATTACTGATCCCACAAGCGCATTTAATAAGTTTGATGTCATCTGGTACCAACAAACAGATACAACAGAGATTCCAGGAGAGATTGATAATAAAGAATTAAAACAGGCTCTTAAAAATTATCTTACAAAAGGCGGGAACCTTCTACTTACCATGGAGGGGATAAAATACCTTAAAAATTTAGAATTAGAAGAAACTAACCTTATTACTGAAAAAGTTGAAGCCATAGATCATGGATTTGGACGCAAAAGAGGTTTGCATGCATATAAGGAGCATCCGGTATTCCAAGGTCTCAATAATGGGGGTTCTTATATTTTCAGTCCTACCAGGGATACAAATGCTCGCCTAATAGGATTTCTAAACGAGGAGATTCCGGAAAACGGTAAAGTAATTGCCACAGATTGGGCATATATTACGATGGAAGAAAACAGAAAACTTATGGTGGAGTATGAGTTTGGAACAGGTAAAGTTATCGGCATTGGTGCTTACACAGCTTTTCATATACCCAATTCCCACAAAAATCATCTTGAATCATTCATCAATAATGTGTTTGGCTACCTAACAGGTGTGATTAAAGGAGAAAAATATTATTGGGATTATAGCCCGAACCGGGTTAATATATTAGTATTAAATGTTAAAGATAAGATTCAGGGGAAAAGCCAGAGATGGAAGGATTTTGAATGGAATTTAAGATTTGAACATGAACCTACAGAAAATTTCTGGGATGTTGCTGGAGAAAGAATGGTAATAATGGGAAATGAAAAATATGGTATTGAAGAAATTTGGGCGCATCCATTTATGGCACTCAGAGATTATGAAATAGGCTTTACTCAGAATGGCAAAAAAGATATTAAATGGTTATCAGGTGAAAATAAAAAAGTGAAAATTACCCCAAATGCCTTTGAAAGAATCTATAAAATAGGGAAAAAAACTCTCAAAGAAATAATTACAACTGATATAAATGAACCTGTTAGCATTATTCATTATGAATACTCAGGTGATGAGTCTATCAGTTTATTTATGAGGTATAGTAGCAATTTAAGATTTATGTGGCCTTATTCTTCCAAGGTAACAGGTGAAATAAAACATACATGGAGTGATAAGCTTAATGCATTTGTGTTCGCAGATAAAACAAAAGATTTGGTAACAGTAACAGGAATGACAAAAACGCCATTTGTGACAAAAAGCGGACAATTTGATGAACTTGAGCTTTCAAGCGATTCTGTTATTACAAAAAACACTGAAGAATTTAAAGGTAGTGTTTTTGCAGGTCTGAAACTTAAAAATGGAGATGCCGTCGATATTGTAATTGCTGCAACCAATGAAGGACTTAAAAATACCATTTCTACATATAAAAAATTTGTGAAAGATCCTGAAATGGTGTTCAGACAATCAAAGAAATATTACCAGAAACTTCTCGAAAACAAACTCCAGATAAATACACCTGATACAGTTTTTAATGAAGCTTATCAATGGGCACTGATAGGTACTGACAGATTTTTCGTAAATACCCCGGGACTAGGGAAATCTTTAGTAGCAGGCTATGCTACCACTGCAAGTGGATGGAATGGAGGACATGAGGTAAACGGACGCCCGGGGTATGCATGGTATTTTGGAAGAGATGCACAATGGAGTGGATTTGCATTAAATGGCTATGGAGATTTTGAAAAAGTCCGCTCGATTCTTGAAATATTTATTAAATATCAAGATATTGATGGCAAAATTTTTCATGAGCTTACCACCTCCGGTGCGCTACATTACGATCCAGCAGATGCAACCCCTCTTTTCATAGTGCTTGCGGGACATTACCTTCGGCATTCGGGTGATGAAGAATTCATTAAGAAAAACTGGGGCTCTATTAAACAAGCTATAGACTTTTGTTTTTCAACAGACCGTAACAATGATCATCTAATCGAAAATACACTAGTAGGACACGGCTGGGTAGAAGGTGGCCATCTTTTCGGAGGCAGGTCAACACTCTATTTGTCCGGATGTTGGGCTGCAGCACTAGAGGAAGCTGCGCTTTTAGCGAAAATAGTTGGTGAGACTGACCTGCAAAAAGAATATATAAATGAATCGGAAACTATAAAACAAATTATAAATACAACATTCTGGAATGAAGATGAGCAGTTCTTTCATCATAGTATTAACAACGATGGCAGTTTTATTGAGGACATTACAGTAATGCCGGCTATTCCCCTATATTTTAACCAAGTCAACAAAGAAAAACAGAGTCCTATACTAGAAAGATTTGCTACAAACAATTTTTCTTCTGACTGGGGTATGAGGATTGCTACGATGGAAAATAATCATTTCAACCCTCATGGATATCATACTGGTAGTGTCTGGCCGCTTTATACCGGCTGGACAGCACTTGCTGAATATAAAAACCATCGGCCGGTTCAGGGATTTACACATACCCTTAACAATTTAATGATCTATAAAAACTGGTCCAAAGGTTTTGTTGAAGAAGTGATGAATGGTCTCGAATACGAACCATCAGGAGTTTGTCCTCACCAATGCTGGTCAGAAACAATGACAATACAACCGCTGGTTGAAGGAATGCTCGGTTACAGGCCAAATGCTGTAGAAAATAAAATTGAAATCTCACCTGCCCTGCCTTTACACTGGGAAAAGGTAGAATTTTCTAATATTAAGATGGATGTGAACGTAATTAATCTTAAAATGGAAAAAACTGATAAGGGTACCAGTTATACCTTTGAAAATACAGGGCCAGGGAAGATAGATATTATTTTTAAACCTCATTTTGCAGCAGGTACAAAAATTAAATCAATTACCTTAGGTGGTAATGATAAAGAATTTTCAATGAATCAAAACAAAGATTTTGTGCAGCCCGGAATTGAATTTAAACTGAAGAAGAGAATTTTAGTAGAAATCGAACATAAAAAAGGAATTGGTGTAATTCCTGTGGCATATCAGGTTGAACCAGGTGATAAATCAAAAGGAATCAGGATTATAAAATCATACCTGGATAATGGAGTTTATATAATTAATGTAGAGGGACCAGCTAATACCGAAAGACAGTTTAACATTTGGTCTAAAAACCAGATAGAAAAGGTTAATGGGGCAACAATAGCAGAGAAAAAAAGTCCGCTTTACAGTCTTAAGATACAATTTCCAGAGGATAAAACAGGTGAAAATAAATACTTGAAAAAACAAATTACAATTAAATTAAAAGAATAACTCTAATCATGAATTCCTTTCAGTCCCTATCCTGAAAAAGTTTTCCATGGTTCTTTTAGAGGCTTCAATGTTGTAAAGCAAGAAAAGCCTTATTTATTTTATAATTTTGTTATCCTCATCTCATTAGTTGCTGATAATTAAATATTTATTATCTTTGCCCTGCCAAATGATAGGACACAATCCTTCTCCCCGATTTATTTCACATGGAGGTTTTTCTTCCAGTTTCCTGGAAGTCTTTTTTATTTATACGTTTATCTCAATTGGTAAAGGATGCGTAGATTAACGCTCAATAGTGTAGAAGTTTAGGAGGCTGTTGGATTGATTAACTAATCATAACAACTGCATTATTTAGTCTCCTCACATCCCTTTCGCCATTGGTTCAAATTAACTTGGCAGTGTAATAAGCATTTACAACACTTATAACATTATATGTCAAGTTTATATATTCGTATTACTTGTCCATACAGCTATCTCATCCTTTGTATAAACAACTAAATTCCTATCGTCTTGAATTACAAGCTTTACACCCCCTTTTTTATCTGTCTTACTAGACCAAATAGGTTTACCGCCCTTTGTGTAAATAACAAGGTTCCCATCTGCTTGCATAATAACTTCAACGCCCCCCTTGCCATTGGTTTTAGAGGACCATATGGCTCGGGTGAAAATGTCATACAACACCAGGTTTCCATCAGGCTGCATCACTAACTTATACATAAGATCATTTGAGATAATAAACTCGTTGGTTTTTAAATTCTGGTTTGCGAATAGAATATTTTTCACAACACGAATATATTTTGGTTAAACTACTTAATATTTGAATGTTATATTTTTCTATTTGTCTTTAATGGTATTTGTTGCCTCACACGATTGTTTATTTTTTAAGGTGTTCAGCGAACCCTCATGTTTTATTCATATCCTTGTTGTGTAAAACAGTGCATGAGGGTTTCATTTGTCTTTCTTTTTTTAATTGTTAATACTTGTTAAGTTTCATAAGGTTGTTTATTAAAACTTGATTTATCATTGTCTTGTCCAAGTGTATATTTATATTCACGAGGAAACTCCTGTGTATATAAAAACACTTTCTGAACAAGAGTATATACATCCTTAAAAACCTGCAATTCGTAATAGAGTGCCATAAATTTTAAAAATCGACCGCTCCCGTTAAATATGCTTCGCATTTCACGGGATAAATTCGCGGTTAAATGGTTAAATTGATTCACCCTGTTAAATCCACTTTGTGGAAGGCTTCGCCTCATTTAACAGGGTAAATAGTTAAAAAGCACGAACCGCACGAACATAGTTTGTGTTGGCCTTACCGATGTTGTCCTGATTACCATCGCTGAAATTCTGTATCCATGCGCTGGTGTAATTGTTCTCAGTAGAACTCCAATAGTCGGCACTAGCAAAACCGCCAATATTTACTTTTTGATCATACATTAAATTAAGTTCATATTTTGTTGGTAAACGCCAATCGGTAAAATATTCACCTGCTGGGCTGTGATTTGGCGGGGTGCTTATAATATCTTCGGCATTATACCATGTACAACTTATAGATTGGTCTTGTGTTTCGGCAACTAAACCGTGTTTGCCATCGGGGGTTACATAAAATACATATCCGCCTAAATCGATGTTTAAACCTATTGTGTAGGTTGGACTTGTTGTTGCTACTGTAATATCAGGATATGTTCCTGTTACCGAAATACCGGTTCCGGCTGTAATGTTTGCGTTTTCTAAACCGTCAAGTTTTGTTTTGTCGGTGCTACTCATAAAACCATCTTCGGTTGTTGTGGCATTTACGGGCTTGTTTGTTAGGTCGGTGTAGCTTCCGCTAAAAGCATCGGTTATTCCATAACCTGCTATGGTTGTGGGGGTGTTGGTTAGGCTTGTCCAATCGCCGTCAAATAACAAATTACTGTTATCTGTTAAATCTGCTACATCTTCGGGAATTACAGGTGTATTTGTTATTTGCAAATAATCTACATTTTCCACTTCTTTTGCCTGCAAAGCATAAGGCACGGATAATAACTGACTTGTTCCCATTATAGTGCTGTTTACGCTTATTTCAATAAAATACGTATCGGCACTAAAATCTACTACGCTTAAATCTTCTACCGAACCAATGTTTAGGTTTATTAGTCCTTGTGCTGTTGTTGTTACGCTGTGTTGTTCATCAAAAACTCTTGTTCCGCTTGCACTTCCCTGCAAGATTGAAATATCAACTGTTACGGCTTCTTCTGCCATAATTTGCCCGCCTGCATCGCGCAATACGGCTTGGTATTTAAACTGGTTTGGCGTTTGGGCCAAAATTCCTGTTACTGCGAATAATATCGCTACTAAAAGTAAACTTAACTTTTTCATACTGTATTAATTTTTAATGATTTGAAAACTTTTGATTAATTGATTGTTTTGTAGTTCGTTATTTTATAAAAACCTTACCATTGGCAAGTAATACGCCAATTTTTACTCCATCTTTTGTTTTTACAATGCTATTTTCAATAATTACTTGCGATTGGTCAAACTCTAATTGACCTGTTAGACCGACTAATGTGTAATTAGGGTCATTTTTTCTGTCTAATGCGTTATTACCTACATAACCTGCATCACTTGAAACAACTCCAACTAATTCATCGCCGGTTTGATATTTTCTAATTTTGCCTGTTTCAAGGTTTATTCCTACAATATCACCGGAAATTAATTCTTCTTCATTAATAAAAAACTCAGCAAAATCTGCTCCGTCTACAAGATATGAACCGGTTGTGTTTATATCACCTGAAACATCTAATTTGTAAACAGGGCTCGATATGCCTATACCTACGTTACCATTATTCTTTATTGACATCCTGTCTGAACCATTAACACGTATGTTGAGTTGTGAACTGGCGCCATCTACTTGAAGATAATTTACACCATTATATTTATACCTTATATTGTTACCGTTAATAGGAAATCCAATAGAGCCTAAATCCCCTTGTACTTCAAATTTATCGGTTGGTGTTGTCGTTCCTATTCCCACATTTCCATCATTTTCAACATAAAGGAGAGGGTTACCGCTATAAACTACTCGGAAACTGTTGTTATAAAATAATGCGTTTAGTCCGCCTGATGTAAAAATTCCATATCCGTTATTAAGTTCCAAGTCTCCATCTTGTAAACTAATATTTCCGACAACAGTTAGTCTGCTAACCGGAGTGGTTGTGCCGATGCCTACGTTGCCATCATTAAAATAAATATCGCTGTCACTTTCTGTCCATGTTTCTGTATAGGTTGTTAAATATCCTGCATCATTATTAAATGTGCTTACATTTGGAGCTGTACCTGTTAAATTTGCCCAAGTACCGTCAAAAGCGTCTGTAATTCCGTATCCTGCTATGGTTGCAGGGGTGTTGGTTAGGCTTGTCCAATCGCCGTCAAATAACAAATTACTGTTATCTGTTAAATCTGCTACATCTTCGGGAATTACAGGTGTATTTGTTATTTGCAAATAATCTACATTTTCCACTTCTTTTGCCTGCAAAGCATAAGGCACGGATAATAACTGACTTGTTCCCATTATAGTGCTGTTTACGCTTATTTCAATAAAATACGTATCGGCACTAAAATCTACTACGCTTAAATCTTCTACCGAACCAATGTTTAGGTTTATTAGTCCTTGTGCTGTTGTTGTTACGCTGTGTTGTTCATCAAAAACTCTTGTTCCGCTTGCACTTCCCTGCAAGATTGAAATATCAACTGTTACGGCTTCTTCTGCCATAATTTGCCCGCCTGCATCGCGCAATACGGCTTGGTATTTAAACTGGTTTGGCGTTTGGGCCAAAATTCCTGTTACTGCGAATAATATCGCTACTAAAAGTAAACTTAACTTTTTCATACTGTATTAATTTTTAATGATTTGAAAACTTTTGATTAATTGATTGTTTCGTGAAATTGAAATTAAATACGTTCCAACTGAATAGTTCGTAAAGTTCAAAGTTTGTAAAGTAGAAAGTATTTCCCCTTGCTCTAACACTTTTCCCGAAAGGTCGGTAACTGTGTATTGCATACTTTCAACCCTGTTAGAGTTCCCAACAGGATAAACTTTTGAACTTTCCACTTTCAAACTTACAATGTCGTTTGTTGGGTTTGGATAAACTGTCATTTCAATTTCCGGACGCAAATCTTCTACTGCTGTAATAACGTAGGTATTTTGATGAAATCCTTGTGTTATTACGTAATCGCCTGCACTATGCGTTGCGGTTACACACTCGCCAATTGACCAATCTAATTGGTAAGTGGCATTACTAAAACTATCGCCACTCGAACTTACAAGCTCGGGTGATGCGGTTTGGCTTATCGCCATACTTGTCATTGCCATTGCAACAACCATAAAAATTAATTTTCTCATAAGCTAAAATATAATTTGTGAATAATTATTTTTCTGTTACTGTATTTCTAATTTACCATATCGTCGGTATAATAATCATTATGGTCAATATTTGAAAAAATAGAAATATCAGGATAACAAACTATTGCATAGGTTTTATTTTCATCAACAGCTGTACCGTCAATGGTTTGATTGTTGTGCAAAATGTTGTTTCTCATATCAATAGTTCCTGAAAAATTACTGTTTACAACAATATTTGAACTATTGACTTCGGAAGAAGGGCTTAAACATGCTCCGTCGAGCGAAATTGTATTATTGTAAAGTTTAACGTTTTGAGCATCATCCAAATATATTCCGGAAGTTATATCGTAGCCTTGTGTGTTATAAGTAACAGGTCTTGTCGGTGCTTGAATATCATAAATTATATTATTGAAAATTCTTGATTCGCTGTCATGAATTACTCCATAATCAATGCCGATACAACTAAACAAAGTACTGTTATTTTTAAAATTGCCAATTCGATTGTTACTGATAGTCATAGTTGAACTCTCGCAATGCCCTTCCCCTTTAATCCCAACTTGTTGAGCAATGCCATTTCCTTCGGGCATTCCTTTAATGGTATTGTTGTTGATGGTAATTCCCGGAACGTGCATTGCAATAATTCCCCTTTTTCCGATAGGTAAGGTATCATTTCCTAAAATATTATCTTCAATAACAGCATTAGTAATATTATCTAATGAGCTTATTCCATATAGAAAAATACCATTACGTACGTTTCCAATAACATTATTTCTGATTGTAAGGTTTTCGTTGCAACCATTTGCACTTCTGACATCAATCCCGTGAGTTATATGGACGAAACCCCCGGCTTTAATTATACAATTTTGAACTGAATTGTTGCTACTTGTTACACTCGGCGAGTTATAACAATATATAGCCGAAGAATTTGTAGTGCTGTTAGTATTGCTGATAATAATATTTCGTCCGTCGCCTACTGTTCCGCTGCCGTCAATATTAAAATAAGATACACTCATAAGATTTATTACAGAAGTTGCATTACCTTCTATGGTTGCCACTATGCCATCTGCGGGTTTTATTGTTACGGGGCGGGTGGCACTTGCTCCGAGGTATTCAGTAATTTCGAGCGGGAAGGTTTCGTTCGGGTAAGTTTCATCAATTAAAATAAAATTAACCGTATCACTAGCATCTATGGAATTCAAATCTGCTATTGCAGCAGTAATTGTGGAGTAATCTCCTTTTGTTCCAATTGCGTAATCTCCGCTGAGCGATGGTGGGGCTTTACTATCCGAATTTTGAGCAAAGCTGTTACTTATAAACAAAATTGCTGCAATCAAAATGCTAATGGTTTTTAAAAATTGTGTTTTCATGATATATTTATTTAAGAGTTATTATCCGATTTATTTTTACGTGCTGCAATTCCCGGCATGGGCTTAGATTTTCTCAGCTCATTAACAACAATTAGATTAAGAGCTACTTTAATTTTATTGAGCCTTTTCAAACGTAAAGCTTTTTTAACCGGGTTTGAGTGTTTACAGATCAATTGCTCCAGCTCATTGCATAAATCAAAGCACCGTTCAATATCCTTTTCGGCCAGAGATTGTTTTGCTTTTTTGAACCTGCTGTCTAAACACATTATATTTTTTTTAAATTCGCATCAATAGAATTAACCCTATAACAAAGCTATGGCAAACAAAAGGAAAGATCACTCCGCAAAAATACCCATTTTGAAGACGGTAATTTGTGCAGACTCAGCAAGTAAAATCGGCAATATTGATAAGGGATTAATTATTTACCGGGAAAGGAAACCAAAAGGCAGAATAAGAAATGTAAATCAGAGCTTTACAATACCTTCTTTTATAGCAAATTTCACAATTTCGATATTATTTTTCAACTCTAATTTTTCGAGAATATTAGCTTTGTGCGATTCAACTGTTCTGGGGCTGATAAACAATTTATTGGCAATTTCTTTGCTGCTTTGTCCGTCTGAAAGCAGTTTTATAACTTCAATTTCTCTGTCGGAAAGTTTAATTTGGCTTGGTTTAGGTTTATTTTTTACGTGAGAAATGTAACTTTTGTATATTAATTTCGACAATTTTTCGCCAAAATATTCATCGCCGTTGCAAACAGAATATATAGCTTCCGTAAATTCTTCGGTAGAAGTATCTTTGTGCAAAAAACCTTTTGCTCCGGATTTAATCGACTCTATAATAATTTCTTCATCTGTATTTGCCGAAAGCATTAGGATTTTAATATTTTTATGTTTTTCGGTAAATTTGCGAGCAATTTCAATTCCGCTTTTGTCGGGCAGTGCAATGTCGAGTATTAGCAAATCTGCTTTTTGATAGTCGGGAATTTTTATAAGTGCATTGTAGTCGTGTGCAGTTCCGATAACTTCAATTTTATCTTCCGACAATAGCATTGCTTCAATACCATCGCGAATAATTTGGTGGTCATCTACAATTATAATTTTAATTTTAATTTTATTCATTTTTTTAAATCATTAAAGAACAATCATTTGTTAATTTGTTAATTGTTTAATTTGAAAATGCTTAAAAAAATTGATTTGTTCAATCTTTGAGATTTTGCAAAACTGTCTTAATTTATTGTTTGATACAAAAAATAAACGAACTATTAAGGAACAGATAAAGTAAAAATAAATTCAGAGCCTTTGCCAAGTTCGGATTCAACCCAAATTTTACCGTTCATTTTTTCGGTAATTTCTTTGCAAAGAATAAGTCCCATTCCGGTGCCTTTATTTTTGTGTGTTCCAATTTTTTTCGGATTTTCGTCTAAGCTGAATAATTTTTTAATATCTTTTTGTGCAATTCCTATACCATTATCTTTTACCGAAATTTGAACAAATTTATTAATTTTTTTTGCCGAAACAAAAACCGGTTTGTTTTTATCCGAAAACTTTATTGCATTGGTAATCAGGTTGTTAAGCATAATAAGAATAAAGGATTTATTAGCCAAAACAGTTGTATTTTGGGGTATTTGGCTCAGAATTTCTGTATTGTTTTGTTGTGCAAAATCCGACAAAATATTTTTAGTTTCAGCAAAAATTTCGGATATGTTGATTTCCGATAAATTTATATCAGCTTTATCATTTTGTATAACTGCCCACCGGAGCATATTATTGAGCAAATAATTAAGATTTTTTGCTGAATTGTTGATAGTTTCGATGTATTTTATTTTTTTGGAATTGTCGATATTATTGTAATTATTTTTTAAAGCATCGGTAATTCTAACAAAACCGGCAAAAGGATTTTTAAGGTCGTGTGCCAGAATAGAAATGAACTTGTCTTTGGTATAATTTAATTTGTTAAGTTGCTTGTTTTTTTCTTGCAAAATTTTGCCTGTTCTTTTTTTATTGTTATAAAAAATAAACAACAAAAATGAAACAGCAATTAATGCAAATGCAATGATTATAAAAAACAGCTTTTCTTTTTGCGAATTTTTTATTTTGATATCCGATATTTCTTTTTCTTTTTTCAGCAACGAAATTTGATTATCTTTTTTTTCGGTTTCGTATTTAATTCTCATTTCATCAATAAGTTTGTTGCTTTCGGTGTTGATTACAGAATCTCGCAAACTGCTGTAAATTTGGTGGTAATACAAAGATTGTTTGTAGTTTTGCAATTCTGAATAAATTTGGCTGAGTTTTTTAGCATTATCCGAAGCAGGTTTTAAAAAACCGGCGTTTGAGCTTATTTCGTAAGCTTTTGTGTAATAATCAACAGCTTGCGTTAAATTATTTGTTTTATGATAAAAATTGCCAATTGCGGTGTAGTTATTTAACAAAGCATCTTTATCGTTCAGAATTAAATTAACTTCAATAGATTTCTCCAAAAACTCGATAGCTTTTTTATTATTGCCTAACTCCATATAAGTCAGACCAATATTATCATAAATTAAAGTCTGAAAAAAATTATTTTTCACGATTTTATTTTGCTTGTTTGCTTTTAACAAAAATTCTAATGCGAGTTCGTATTGTCCTATTTTTCTGTAAGTTTCGCCGATATTCAGATTAGCCATTACTAATCCTTCGTTATCGTTTACCTGTTTAGACAAAGGAATGCACATTTTATAATATTTTAAGGCATTATCGTATTTTTCGAGGTAGAAAAATGAAGCACCAATATTGTTTAAACAAGTTATAATTCCGGTAGTATCATTTAATTTTTGTTTAATATCCAAACTTTTAATATAATATGAAACAGCTATTTCCATTTTTCCTTGATAATCGTGAGATAAACCGATGTTATTCAGTATTTTAGCCATATAAACGGAGTCGTTTGTTTTTTTATAAAAATCCAAAGCATTGTTATAATAAATTATTGCCGAATCATATTTTCCTGTTGAATTATACAGCGAGCCTATTATCCCAAACGAGTGTGCTATTCCTTTTTCAAAATTTATTTTTTTTGCTAATTTTAGAGCCTTGTATGCAAAATCGGTAGCTTTATTTATATCTCTCACCTTGTAGTGATTTGCTAATTTCACGTATAAAAAAACCATATCTTTATCAGAATTTTTTTTATTGTCATTTTCAGTTTGATACAATAAATTTTCTAATGAATCAATTTCGTTTTGTCCATACGAAAAAAAACACATATTTATAAAAACTATAAAAATGAATAAAAACTTGAATTTTATTGGTTTTTTGTTTTGTAACATAGTAATCAGGTAAATTTTAGCTCGAAAAAGAGTTATAAAATGAATGTTTAATATACAAAATCATTAGTGTCCGATAAAAATACAAAATATTAATTAAAGTTAATTAACTATCAGATAATCAATGTTTAGTTTTTCATAAAAAGTTCATTTATAAAAGTAAGCCCCTTAAAATAATGATGGCATCATTAATTCTTCATACGTTTTCTGCCAATCTTTGTCAGGGTTTTCAAGGAATTTTAATAGATGAATATAGTTAAAAAGATGGATTTTACAGAAACTTACCAAGTTAGAAAATGCCCAACTTCTCTTTAAGGTCTTTTGAATGACCGTCATCAGAAGATTTGCAATTAAAGCACAATATATTTGTATTTTAATGGCATTTTCATTGTCTCCGAGAAAATATTTTAAAGGGAAATTCTGTTTGAGTTGTTTAAAAAGTAGCTCAATCTGCCAACGCAGTTTGTATAATGCTGCAACCAAATCTGCTCTCATTTCAAATAAATTTGTAATGAACTCAAACCGTCTTTTAAGATTTCTGTCATAAAACTGTATTTTCCTTAGTTTTAGTTTACTGTCAATACCATTTTCTTTTATAATTACTTCTATTATTTCATCTTGCTCAACACCACTATGTATATCATCATCTACCTCATTAATTTCAGTAGTTTGATAAACAGCATTATCTTTTATTCTGGTTACAAAACCGGTGTTGTTATCAGTAAATAACTTAAATGTTTTGTAATCGTTGTATCCTTTATCAAATACATAAATGGTATTTGCATTGAGCTGAAGTTTTTCCAACAAGATATGGTCGTGGGTCGCCGCACTACTAAACCATACCATTTTAGGTATCGTTTCATCCACATTTATCACCGAGTGTAATTTGATACCTCCTTTCTTTTTCCCATTCTCAGGGTTACGGCCAACACATTTGAGAATGTCCTTAAATAAGCTAATAGTAGAGCTATCGATAATTTCTACCTGCTTTTTTATTACATCTTTTATCCTGCTGTCCGATAAAAAGTGTCCATATTGTTTTAATAAACCATTATATATGCTTCCAAAGACATCTGCACTACTTCGTTTATTAGCATCGGATAATGTGCTTTTTTTGGGGATATGATTTAGTTGAAAATGCTTTGTTTTGCCTGATAATCCTAGCATTGCTCCTGCTACCTCACGTAATGATGTACACTTGGCAAAGGAACAAAATAACATACTTATCAGATGGTCTTTGGTTTTAAACTTCTTTACATATCTATCTGATTGATAGTTTTGAGAACTTTTTGCGATTATTTTTGTGTCTATTAAAGAAATCAGCTGTCCGAAAACGGAAGTTCCAAAAAAATGTGTACTTTTATTCATGGTAGTAAATGTTTGTGCAAAAACAAAACTACTAAAAAGAGTTGGGATGACCTTCGGTTCTCCCTTCTCTTAATTTTTTATCGGACAACAGTGATACAAAATTAAAAAAATTGTTTGTTTTTGATTAAAAAAAAACAAAGAAGGGGCTGTCTCAAAAGGGAGCAGCCCTTTTTTATTTCTTCACTTATTAACAATTAGCTGTTTATAAATCAATTGAAACTCCTGTTTCAGTTTCAATTTTCAGCAAATAAATACCGTTTTGAAAATGCGAAATGTTAATTTGAAAATTTGAAAATGAATCAATGTGAAAATTTTCAATGGTTTTACCGGAGATATCGGTTATTTTGATTTTAACTTTGCCAAAGTTCGCAAAATTGGTAAAGTCTATTGTAACAATACCGGTTGTAGGGTTGGGATAAATTGAAATGCCGTTTTCAGACAAATCTGAAATTCCTACAGTAGCATTTACGGTTACATCAAAACTGCAAGTTTGGGCATTTCCGGCAGCATCGGTGCTAATATCCTGTCCCCCTACATCGAAGTTTGATCGGGGCAGAAAGCTTATGTTACTACTGAAACCCTTATTGCATATAGCCTTTGTTGGCGTTTCGTTGGTTCTCATTGCACTCTTTTTTTATCTATCATAGTCAGAATTTTCATTTATTCCCCTGCACCAAATACCATTCTACCCACGAGTCTAATTGATTAACAGAATTAGGTCGCAACATAATTTCTCGTTTATTGTTGAGTAAATATAGGGTTGGCGTAGCAAACACATAATAATCTTTCGCAACAGGACTTTCCCACTTTTGGTAATCACATAAACTTATAAATGGAAAAACTCCGGCAAAGCTTTTAAATATCTTCTCGTCTTCGTCTAATGAAACAAAAACCACTTCAACGCCTTGTGCTTTCCATTTATTGTAAAGTCCTGAAATTTGGGACAGCTCTTGCGGACATAGCGGACACCAACTTGCACCAAAAACCACTACAATATAATTGCTTTTTATGGCTGATAAACTTTTGGGAATATCACTTATTCCGTAACCCGGAGCAAAAACATCGCCTTTAAATTCAATATCCGGTGCTGTATTGCCTTTTTTCATGGCACGGTAGCTTTCCAATTGTGCTGCAAAATCATTATTAATGGTGCAGCTTTGTTCATTGAGCAGTTTTAATGCCAAATACTCGGAAGCCTTGAATAAACTGCGTTTCTCCAATAGTTTGAATATGTTTTCGGTTATCTCATTCAGTTTTTCCTCGTCTGCCAAAAGATTTTCAACCAAAATATCTATGGATTTATTCATTTCTATGAAAACCGAATCTAAGGAGCGACCGCTATTTTCAATCAACCAAAAATGGCTTTCAATAACTTCACTTAGCAAACCACTTTTATATAGCCGTTTATCGGTGTAATCTATTTGTCTGAATGCCTGCATTGTTGCCGGAATTTCTTCGGTGCGGTATTGGGCTATGGTAGATACCGAACTCACCAATTTACGGAGTGGCAAATAATAACTTACATACGAATCTTTGGGTAAACCTGCCAAAAACAAACTGTCTTCGGCTTTAATGCGTTGCTTTTCGGTTTCTATTGCCTGTTTCGGAATTTCATGAATGGCAAAAAGTGAATCTTTCCTATAAATTTTTGTCAGGTAATCCCATGTACTCAAAGTTTGCTCCCTACGTGGATGTTCCGAGGCGTATTGCCCGAACAATTTATTTTCATTCCCCTCAATTATTTCAATGCTTTCGGCAATGGCAAAACTCTTTCCTTTCAACTTTAAACCCTTCGACGAGTTCAGGGCATCGCTTTCTACTGATAGAATTACGACAACACTTTTATTGTCTGCTGACAAAAGATAGCCCATGCCGTAATCATTTTTACTGAATTTTAAATTAAATTCTCCTTTTTCATTGGCTTGCGTACTGTCAATTGCGTAAGTATCAAAACCGTTAAAGCCAACAAGTTTAATTTGTTGATTGGCAAGGTCTGAAAATGTTCCTATAATGCTATTTTGGGTATAAGCAGAAACAGGAAAAAATAATAATGAGATAATTATGGCTTTGAATTTTTTCATAAAACATTCCTTTTTACAAATTTTGAGCTTACTTTATACTCTTTTATCTTTTGTGCAAACACCATTGTATCTTCATTGTAGCACTTATAAAATAAACCTTCTTTGAAAAGAGTGAAAAGTGTTTTATCTGCACTTGCCTGTATTTTTTCTGCTATTCTCATATTATGGCTATTTCAAAAAATAAAATACTTTCAGTGATTTTTGCTCCGCTCGGCAATGCTCAAACAAGTTTGGCATTGCTCTCTCTTATCGCAAAAATTCGACCCGCAAAGCGGGTATTAAAAAAACTCCCTGCCCTGCGGGACAGGGAGTTAAAGTGTCACCCTTCGACTATCGCTCAGGGTAAAAAGTGTCAAATCGCTTCGCTAATCAAAGTATCTAATTCTTAATGCAACGAACACTAAAGCCGAGCGCCCTGTTGTAACTGCCCATGACGGCATTGCTACTGTAGAAGTTCAATATCCGCGAGTCGGTACCATCTACGGTACTCGACCAATAGCGGCCGTAGGAACCTACATTGCTGAGCGAACCATTGCTGCTGCTGCGGTAGCCTGCCACAGGCAATTTAAGTGGCGAAGCAAAAGCTTCGGCTGCATTATCATCGCCCCAGCTTGCACGTTCGGCTTCCCATTCGGCTTCGGTTGGTAAGCGGTAACCACTTGGGCATGGGTTGTTGGTATCGCTTACATCCTGCCATAAATTGTCATCTTGCGAATCCAGCCAATCATAAGGACTTGTGGTTGTTGTTATAAATTTCCCATCCCAGTCACCATTTTCATCATAAGTTGAAGGTTTACCATCTGCATCTCCGTCATAATTGTCAGATGTTCTGCTCTCATGCCCATCGGCAGCACGCCCCCATTGATACAGGTCGCCGTAAGCTGCGGCATCGGTGCTTGAATCCGCTACCTGTGAAGCACCAAGGTTGCGATCCATCCATGTTTCTCCTGTAGAAGATGTTACATCTTTCCAAATTTGTCCTGATACAGGATCAACCTGAGCCTCACTATCAATCCAGGTAGGAATACCATTTATATTAGTAAATTTTTGTCCGGTAGTACCTGCTGCAACAGAAATCCATTCTGAACCATTCCAATATTGCATTTCGCCGGTTTGGGTGCCTTCGGGAACGCTGGGGTCGGTCTCAGTATAGCTGTCTAATTTATTGTTCCAATTTGTAGTATCTGTTCCTGTTATGCCACTTGCTACTGATGAGCCGTAAACAGGGTCGGTTTCGGTGTAGCTGTCTAATTTATTGTTCCAATTTATAGTATCTGTTCCTGTTATGCCGCTTGCTACTGATGAACCGTAAACAGGGTCGGTTTCATCAATTGCACCTGTTACAGTATCCGCGGTTTTAGCATGCATGGCATAAGGCACACTTAACAGTTGGCTTGTGCCTATAATGGTGTAACTTGTGCCACCCGCTGGGTCGGTTTCGGTTTTGATGAAATACGGGCCGTCCGTCCAATCAATGGTAGTGAAATCTCCATCTACAACCGTTCCGGCACCTATTTCAATACTTACCAATCCGTTGGCGTTGGTACTTGGTTCTTGCGTTTCTACGTAAACTGCAGTTCCACTTTCAGAGTCTTGCAAAATGCTTATTTGCATACCAACCTGTGTCTCGGTTATTAAATTATCATCGCTATCTCTTATTACTGCCTGATAGCTCATTTTTTCAGGTGATTGAGCAAACACACTTGCCGTTAATA
>CAZSIC010000072.1:0-17793 GCA_964606845.1 uncultured Bacteroidales bacterium | reverse complement strand
TCGTTTTGGCAGCCGTTTTGTTTTCGGTAAATGCCTGCAATCAAACAAACAACAAACAAAACAATCAATCAGAAAAGCCGGAAAAAGCAGAAAATTACTTATCTGTTGATGAAGTATTTTCTCAAGGTGAATCATTATCCGGTAAAACCGTTCATGTGGAAGGCATTATTGAACACGTGTGCAAACATACATGGAAACGGTTCAAATTGATCGGCGACAACGGAAATCAATTTATTAAAATTGAACTGGGAGACCAATTACCAACAGTTGATGCCTCAGTAATCGGGAACACTGCAAAAGTTACCGGGAAATTAATTCCTGTAAATATGGATGAAAAAATGGTTTTGCAATGGGAAGAAAAAATGAAAGAAAACCATAAAGGCGACGAAGATACAGAGCATTACAAAGAAGAACTGGCTTTTATTCAGGATATCCATAAACAAATAACAAGTGGCGAAATTCCGCATTATACCAGATATACCATAGAAGCCGAAAGCTATGAGCTGGAATAAGAAGAAAGTGCAGCGTTGGTTTCGTAATTTACACAGAGATATCGGATATTTAGCAGTGGGCATAACTTTGGTTTATGCCCTTTCCGGTTTTTTCTTGTCCCATAAAAATATTTTTTCTGCAACCAAGACAGAAGAATTTACGATTAATTTTCCAAAGGAACTTAAAAATAATGATTTTATTAATTACTGGAATACAAACACATCCGTAAAAGTCAATCATTTTAAAGAATCTGACAATCAAATAAAATTATTTTTAGAAGGAGGAACAGGACATTATGATAAATCAAGTGGCGAGGTTTACTATGAAATTTATAAGAAACGACCTATAATTACTTTTTTGAATCAATTACATAACAATCAGAAAAAAGGATGGATTTACATTGCTGATATTTATGCTTTTTTATTGATATTTCTTGCAATTTCAGGTTTGGTAATGGTAAACGGGAAAAATGGATTTTTAAAAAGAGGAGTTTGGTTGGTGATGTTGGGAATGATTATTGTAATTTTTTTCGTTTTTATAAATTAAAATTGTCCGAATATTTTCATTGAATAAAGCAAGTTTTAAAAAAATAAAATTAGCCCACGCTTCGTATTCAAGCACATTTGCAAGTCGCACCAGCAAACCAAAACCAAAACCTGCAAAAGAGCTTGCCTACCCAAAACCACGGACTGAAAGACAATGCAGCAAAAACGAAAGAAAAATAACGAGAAAAATAAACAAAGAAACGCCAATCGAGTAGATGGCCAGTGAGCTATTAACTCACTGGTGCACCTCTCACATTTATCTGCAGGAATAGAATGAAGGCATGTCCACTGTACGTACGGGTCTCGTATACAGCGGTTGGTTAAGCATCAATACCATGCTCTTTTCACCATGGTAGCTATGCCTTAGTTTAGAATAAGGCTAGATAAGAATCTCTTCCTAAGCTTCCTTATTGAATTTTAGGCAACTTAACGTTCAGCCCTTCATTACTTTGTGAGACCTCCACCATTTCTATTGGTGGCTCGTTATCGGTAACTACTATGGCATCTGCTGACTTCTTGGTTTATAGAAATACCGAATCTATCCCAAGACCTCCCCAGGTAAGAACTTTTTCCTTCGACCTATTCCTGATGCATCTACAGAAAAGAAATTTGTTGGCTACGGGCTTTACTTTACAAAGATATGCTTGCTTACCCTCTCAATTCTGCCTATTATGCATTTCCTGTTCGTCAGTACTCCCGATAAAGAATAACTTGGATTTGGTAAAACAAATCTTAGTTATTCTAAATCGGGATTGTAGTCTCGCTTCATTCACCTCTGTTGTCGCCAACAGCTGGCTTGCGACTTACTTACAGGCTTCACCAACTTGCCTGTAAGAGACTTTCACTCTCTGGAAAAAAAGAACTTCCCATCTCTTTGCTCTTGTCAAATAAATTTGCATATTTGAACTATTTATAGAGCTTCGGGACGGGTGTGCTCTAAGCTCATGCTGGGCGCACACACAGCTTCAGAAATAATGCGGTTTGCAGTGGTATTCTGACAATTTTTGCTATCTTTAACTTTCGGTAACGGGTGATACTGAAACAAGGCGCAATCCCGCACTATTTCTAAGCTGAGACCGTTCAGAAAAAATGTGGGTTGCAGTGGTATTTTGACAATTTTAGTTATCTTTAACTTTCGGTAACGATACACAGGAAAGTAAGGCGGAAAAAACTACGCGCGAACGCTATATGTGATATACATAAAACTTACTGTGAAATGAATAAAACAAATTAGCAAATAAGATGAAGGTAAAAGTTTGTGTAATACAAGATAGTCCTGTTTTTTTTGATAAGAACAAAACCATCCAAAAAATAGAAAATCTTGTCGAGAAGTATAAAAAAGAAGAAAACGTAGAATTAATCGTTTTTCCCGAGTCTTTTATTCCTGGTTATCCAAGAGGATTTACGTTTGGTGCTAATGTGGGAAAACGCTCTTTGGAAGGGAAGAAACTGTATGCAGAATATCACAAAAACAGTATTGATATTGAAAGTAAAGATTTAGCACAATTGGAAAGCATTGCAAAAAAGAACAATGTTTATTTGGTTGTTGGCATCACGGAAAAACAACAAAAAAATGGGAGCCTTTATTGTTCATTACTGTATATCTCACCTTCAAAAGGCTTGTTAGGCGTACACCGAAAAATTAAACCCACAGGAACAGAACGTGTAATTTGGGCTGAAGATTCCGGAGAATCATTGGTAACCTTTGATACTAAAATTGGGAAAATAGGAGGTCTTATCTGTTGGGAAAACTATATGCCATTAGCAAGAATGGCAATATACCAGCAAGGAATACAAATTTATTTAGCTCCTACAGCCGACAGCAGGGAAAACTGGACTGCCACGATGAAACATATCGCTTTGGAAGGAAGGTGTTTTGTTTTAGGTTGCAATCAATTCTTTACAAAATCTATGTACCCTGAGCAATACAAAAAATATGTATTAGAAGACGATGAGAATATATGTCGTGGAGGGAGTGTCATCATATCACCTCTTGGAGATATTATTGCCGGCCCTCTATTCGATGAAAAAGGTGCTTTAATTGCTGAAATTGACTTAGACGAGGTAACATTAAGTAAATTAGACTTTGATGTAATAGGCCACTATTCGAGAAATGACATTTTTGAATTGACCGTAAATAATCAGCCAAAGATGATAAAAGAATGAACTAAACATACAAACAATATTGTATAAGCGTAATGCGGGCTAAAAGAGCTAAATTTAAACGAATTGAATATTAACAAGCATAGCGCAAATCAAAAGTTAAGCGCTTCTAAAACCGCAACTAAGCTTATATTTTACCGCCAAACCGCAACTAAAAAGAAGCTGTCCAAAAAGTATTAAAAACTTGTAAATTGATTATTTTTTTACTTCGCGAAACTTAGTGTCTTCCCTGCCATGCCGGCAGGCTGGTTCGTGAAACTTTGTGTAACAATGTTTTGTGATTTTACCACAAACCTGCCAGCCGGCAGGCTGGGTCACTCAAAGGAATCACAAAGTAACACAAATACTTTTTGGACAGCTTCTCTTGAATCCCAAATCAACTATTAAACTTAACATTTAATTTTAATGTTAGAGTAAAATTATAAAGCACTCAAATTATTTTTATAAACCTCTTTTATGAAAACAAACGTTTGACTTGCACTAATCAAAAAGGTTTATTATTGAATAACAATAAATATTCTAAAATGTTGGATAAATAATTTATATTTACCAGTATTATCAATCATGTTCACTATGTTCAATAAAGCTATTGTTAAAAGGCCGTCCAAAAATTTTGCCCACGGAATAACCACATCAAACCTCGGAAAACCGGATTATACGCTTGCATTAAAACAACACGATGCGTATTGTGAGGCACTGGTAAAATGTGGATTAGCATTAACGGTTTTGGAAGCAGATCCCAACTATCCTGATTCTTGTTTTGTAGAAGATACAGCCGTTGTTACCAGGGATTTTGGTGTAATTACACGTCCGGGGAATAAAACACGCCAGGGCGAAACCGTTGCGATAGAAAAAGCTTTAAAACCTTTACTGAAATTACATCATATTGAGGAGCCCGGTACGCTGGATGGAGGTGACATTATGCAGGCTGAAAATAATTTTTACATAGGAATGTCGGGCAGAACAAACTTAGCAGGTGCAAAACAGTTAAGCAAAATTTTAAAAAATTATGAATTTGATGTTTATACCTTACCGGTGTGTAATATTTTACATTTTAAAACAGGCGTAAATTACCTGGGCGATAATAATATCATTTTGCATCAATATTTTTGCTCAGCGGATGATTTAGACAACTATAAGCAGATTATTGTAGATGCTGAGGAAGAGTATGCAGCCAATTCTTTGCGAATCAATGATTATGTTTTGATTCCTGCCGGATTTCCAAAAACAAAAGACGCGATAGAAAACCTGGGGTACATAATTATTGAGCTCGATTTATCGGAATTTCAAAAAATGGATGGTGGTTTAAGTTGCTTATCACTACGATTTTAATCCGTATTAATCCATTTCCAGTTTATCTGTTAGATAAAATTGTTTTAAATCACTGGTTTTAAAAAGCCTGAAAACGGTTTCTTTTCGTTTTTCGCGTTTTTCAACAAAAAAAAGTTCATCACCTATCATCTTTAAATCAAAAAAATCTCCTGTAAACTCATATACCGTTAACAAACCTTGATCTGTAAGTTCAAAAATATGATTTTTTGTGCATACCAGAATTTTAGAATCAAATTCAACAAATTGTACAGGAAAATCATCCAATGAAGTTTTTTGGCCATCAAAATCAATAAATTGTTGGCCGGGGTTATAATAAATAAATTTATCATTTTCGATAAAATTATATATAAAGGAACCTTGTAAAGTATCAATAGTGAAGGTATTAACATTAAATTTAATAATTTTATCACCATTATACCAGGCGATTAAATTTCCGGTTTTAGACACTTTCAGGTTAATAACTCTTTCAGATAAAATGGTGGCTTTTAATTTACCTGTGGAGTCGTAATAAAAAATCTTATCCTTCTCGTTATTTGCAAACTGCAAAGTTGTTAAAAATCCATTTTGGATATCATACCATGTATTGCCTTCCAAAATAAGTGAATCATAATAAATTTTGTGATTATAATTTTTACTTTCTATCCGGTATGGTTTCAACGTTGGGATTATATCAACTTCAATCTTTCCTATTTTATTTAACCGTTGTGTAAAACCGCTAACAGATAATAACATTAAAATCAGTATGCAAAATACTTTCCTGTACATTTTTTATTTTTTTATCATCCACCCAATTAAAGCCCCAATGGTAATCATTTCCGGTAAACCTGCAAAGATCATATAAATAATTGTTCCGGCAGAAACAGGATAAACCATCCATTGCGTTAAGGTTAAAATAGTTATCCGAAGAAACCACAATAATATTCCATAAATAACACCTTTCATCATACCTTGTCCGGGCAAACTTTTATACAATAACAAATAAAACAAACTTAAAACAGTACCATAAATTATATCGATGATAAAACTTGCCATAATGATATCCCATCCACGGTTAACAGGTTCGTAAATACCTGGAAAATTTTTAACCAGCGGATTGGCATGCAATATAAAATCCAATAATGCAAAAATAAATCCAATGAACAAACACAGTAAAATGATTTTAAAAGTTCTATTTCGTGTCATAAGTCACAAATATCTTAAATTTATAAATCCCTTTTTTCTGCAAAAAAAATTGAAAAGATGTTTTTAGAACACCCAAACCATATTTAATACTTTGGGTAAAATTTATTGATGATGAATCACTGTCGTATTTTGTTGGACAGGTGATTTCTGCAATTTCATATCCTGCAAAATGTATCTGAGCCAACATTTGATTATCAAAAACAAAATGATTGGAGTTGGCTTCGAAATTAATTTTTTCTAAAACCTCTTTACTAAATGCCCTGTAACCGGTATGATATTCGGAAAGTTTAGCACCCATTAAAATATTCTGGATAAACGTAAGTACCCTGTTAAAAAAATATTTATACAAGGGCATTCCGCCCTTCAAAGCACCCTGTCCCAGGATTCGAGATCCTAATACTACCGGGTAAAGATTACTGTCAATGATTTGCACCATTGAAGGAATTAATTTGGGCGTATATTGATAATCGGGGTGCAGCATAACAATTATATCAGCCCTTAAACTGAGTGCTTCGCGGTAACAAGTTTTTTGATTAGCACCATATCCCTGATTTTGATCGTGTAAAACAATATGCTTTATCCCCAATGCTTTTGCTTTTTCTACGGTTTTATCCTTACTCCTATCATCTACAAGAAGCACCTCATCTACAATATCGAAAGGAATTTCGCGATACGTTTTTTCAAGCGTTTTTTCGGCATTAAACGCAGGTAAAACAACCACTATTTTCTTATTACCAATCATATTAGTTAAACAAAGCGGGGTTTAAATTTCGGGCTTTTGTAAAACACGATCTCATTTTTTCTTGCTCACCAAAACTTTGATAAAGATAACCAAGATTAACCAAAGCAGAAGCATCTTTAGGCTCAAAATCCAGTTCATAAGCTTGATCCATCATCTGCTTTGCCTTCTCGTATTCTTTTAAATTCATATACGACATGGCAAGGTTGATTCTTAATACCGGATCGCTTTTATCCAGCTGTACGGCTTTAGCTAAAGATTTAGCCGATTCGGTATAGTTGCCTGCCATTCCGTAAGCAACACCTATATCTTTATAAACTTCAATTTTGCCGGGATTTATTTTCGCAGCTTTTTCCAGGTAAGGCAACGATTTTTTTAAATCGTTTTTATAACGCCCGTATAAACGTCCCAGGTAATAGTTTACTTCATAATGCTGCGGATTATACTTTTCCAGTTGATGAAGTAAATTCAGATTTTGATCTACCCTTTCAGGATGATCAAAAATTTGATTCATTTGAGAGTTAAAAATATTGCTATAAACACGAGAATAAGTAGGATTACGTTCTAAAATTTTTTGGTAGTATTTAAAAACACTGTCAGGATTCTGATACAATTCCCATTGGGCATTGCCCATTAATAATAATGCATCGTTGTAGGTTGGATGAATCTCTGTGGCTCTTCTTAAATACCCAATGGCTTGTTTAAGGAAAACTTCTCTTTTAGCTTTATTTTCAGGTTTTACAGCCTCTTCAATCAGTTTCCCTCCGGCAGATGTATTACTTTTTGCACTGTTTACTGACGTTTTAACATCGGTAGTAAATAAGGTAAAATCATCTTTCCAAACCCTGTTCCGGCTTATCGTTTTAATGGCATACAACGAGAAAATAACAACCAATATACCTGTAATCAGCTGATGATTTTTAACCCAAACAGGCAACTTTTGGGTGGTTACATATCCCAAAATCAGAACAAATCCGATGGAAGCAGCATAAACAAATCGCTCATTCATAAATACACCTATCGGAAACAAGATATTCGACATGGGCGATAAAGCAATGATATAAAACAAAATACCAAACGAGATGAGTTTTTTCTTCTTTATCCCGATAAGGGCATATATACCCAATGCTAAATGAAGAATAATCGAAACAACCGGCCAGATATCTGTCCAATTCATTACCGGAATATGGTAAGGATAATAATCATACGTAAGCGGATGCGGGAAAAATAACAATTTTAAATAAAGCAGCAACGTATAAAAAATGGTGGCATATTTTTCGCTAAAGTTCATACCTAAAAACGAATTGTTCATCAGCTCATTACCGGGCTCCAGTTTTATTTCACCAACTACGGTATAACGAACATAAAAATAGATTATGGTTGCTAAAACAAGCGGGATAAGCGTTAATATATAAGTTTTAAAATCAATTTTTTGTGGATAAAAAAAGTAAATACTCAAAGGAATGATGGCTAAAAAAGTAACGGCCACTTCTTTTGAAAATAATCCTGCCAAGAATGCGATAAAACCGAATAACAAATAGCTTACTTTAGGCTTTTGTATATATTTCCACGAAAACAATACAGCTAAAAGAGCACCCAGGAGTGATAAAATTTCGTCGCGCCCTTTAATATTGGCTACCACCTCGGTATGAACAGGATGAAGAACAAAAAGCAATGTGGCAACAAAGGGTAAGGATAAAAACCATTGATCGGATTTTTTGTCTGGCAGTATAATCCTTAAAATATAAAATAAAAGTACACCTGTTAATGCATAAAGCAATACATTTATAAAATGACTAACAAATAAAACAACCGGCCTGCGATTGTGCATTTTTTCCAAATTGCGGATTATTAGATTTTTCTCCTGCGAGTTTAATGCTTCGGCATTTTCTAATATTGCTTGCTGTTGTTGTTTTCTTACCTGGTCATTATCTGTATGAATCGTTGCGGTTAAGTTTTTTAATAATTTTTGGGAAGGTAAAATAAAATTTGGATTGGCATTTTGATTCATCTTTCTTTCTAAAAGCAGGAGATTGATACCATCCAAAGGAGTTCCCATAATCAACTGCCACTCCATAGCAAACGTAACCATTGACAATGGGCGGTATCTCCCTCCTGCCACCAGCTTTTTATTTTTTTGATCGAAGAAACCATCAAAGAATTCTTTGGTAAATAAATCATCAATCCCTTTAAAGCCACTCAATGTATATTCATTTTCGGTAATTACAAGCGCATCATCCAGGGCATAATCATGAAAAAGGGTATTGCCATATAAAATAAAGGTTACCAAAAAAATAATTAAATATTTTAATTTTGAAGATAAAAGCATATTATTTGAGGCTTACTGATTGTTCAAATTTTGTTTTTCAATTTTTTCGATACAATGATACATCGCATTTCGAATGGCCATTTCTCTTGGATCATTTACCAAATAGGCTCCCATTTTAGTCATAATATAAGCATATCCAATTTCCTTATCGGGATCGGCGAATCCGAAAGAACCACCTGCTCCGGGTGTTCCAAAGGCATTGCGGTTGCTTCCAAACATTAAATCTGGCCCGGGTTTTAAAAATCCTAACGAGAAATAAGTATCAATACCCATTACTATATCAAAGGCTCCATTGGGAGGAACACCCGCTTCATTTTTAAGTAAATCGAAAGTCTCTTGTTTTAACCCAAGCGATTGAGCTCCTTGTGCAAACTCGCTATATAACCTGGCAATTGACCTGGCGTCGCCAATACCATTTCCCGATGGCATTTCTACACTTTGCGTTGTGCGGCTGTTAGGGTTGAATTTTTCAGGGATTTTGAAGGATTGGTATAAAATAGAATTCCGGTTCCGAAAGTCTTTTCTCATTTTTTTAGGAATTGCATCATAATTGGTAATTATCTGCCAGGCCGAAGGAAGAATTACCATCGCAATTTCTTCATCAGGAACAGAATCCGGAACACCAATATAAAATTCCAGTCCATAAGGCATTGCCATTTCCTCAGCAAAAAATTGTCCAATGGTACGTTTTTCAGGGTCTACTCGCCGCATCAATTCATTCATGTACATTCCCATGGTTGCTAAATGATAACCATGTTGCTGTCCGGTTTCCCACAAAGGTTCTTGCCGGGCCATTATTTCGGCTATATAGTCAAAATCTTTTAAATCGGTAATTTCAAATTTTTCATCAACAAGGCACAAACCAGCTTCGTGAGCCAGTAATTGTTTTACCGTAATATCCTCTTTACCGTGTTGTGCAAATTCGGGCCAGTAGTCCGATACTTTTTTATTATAATCGAGCCAGCCTCTGGAGTGGGCTAAAGCCAGCGACATGGCAGCCAGGCCTTTTGTGGTTGAGAAAACCATTACTTTCGTATTTTCTACCCATGGCTCTTTGGTGACCGAATTTTTGTAACCTCCCCAAAGGTCAACTACTTTTTCGCCTTTATAATAAATGGCACAGGCTGCTCCATAATCTCCACGTTTTGTAAAATTTTCAATAAACGCTTCTTGTACATCTTCAAATCCTTCTTTTACATAACCATGAATTAATTTTTCGGGATGTTTTTTTACCCGATAAGGAATAGAGCATTGATTCAAAATGAAAAATAAGATTAGAAACAGGATAAAAGTTGGTTTACGGGCCATAAGCTTTCAATTAATGAATAAAAACCAAATCATACCAAATATATTAATTTATGCTCAAATAAAGCGTTCATCCTGCTGTTTTTTCTGTTCCCTAAAACCCACAAGTTAAGTTAGATTTTTTTGTAACACTAAGTTAGACAACGTTCCGATAGCCTCTAACATCCGTAGGTTACTTTTGAAAAAATTGTAAAAACTATATATATTAATTTATTACAGCCAAAGAGCTTTCACCTAAATTGGTATTGACAAAAAAGTTGGATTACTCCATATGTCTGATAGGAAATAGAAATACTACCTTTTATAGTTATTGCTTATATTAATATGCTATTTGTTCCTTGAACATCCTGTATTTGTTCATAAAACATAATAAAAACCTGAAAAACAATTATTTAACAGCGAGAATCAATCTTGTTTACAATTAAATCATGTTCATCAAAAAATTGAAGTAGTTCATCTAAAAAATAATTCTTTATCAAATTTTTACCGTACAATAAAATAAAAGCTCTTAAAAATGAAAACAGAAGATCCATTATTAGACTTTTATTTTCCCAAAGAAAAAAGATTTAAAAAATATCTTCTTACGGGGATTAGAAATTTCCTCCTGCTTCTATTTTTAATCTTAATGGTAAGTTACCAACATCCCAACCCTGTTCAAGACAATTCAAGGATGGCAGAACTTATTGCTTCAAAAATAAATACCCAATTAACAGCTCATGACACGGTTTTACATAAAAGTATAGATGATCAAGTACATAGCCTATTAATAGATTTTTATCGATTAAGAAATTATAAGCCTGCATGGACAGAAAATTTTAATACCAATGATCAATTCAAAATTGTTTATAATTTATTAGACAGTGCTAAATATTATGGCTTTCCTTTTGATTATTTTTATTTTAACGAGTTAAAATCGTTACAACAGAAACTTTCTCATCCAAATTCAAAAAACATTTATGCCGATTTGGCTCAGTTGGAAATCAGCACTACTTTCTCTGCACTGAAAGTTTTAATTTATCTTAATCATGGAATTGTACAAACCGATTCGACAGTGAACCAGTCATATTTAAATAATTTGCCTTACCTTTTAAACGAATCATTGGAGCAAAAAAGCCTTAAGCAAAATGCATGGTCGGTACAGCCACAAATTATTCAATACCAAAAAATTATGCATTCAATGTCTTATTTTATTGATATGAATTTATCCATAAAATATACTACACCCCAATTTATTGATGATAAAGTACTTGCCAAAAGTCTTTTTTATGCCGGAATTACCAAATCGGTCGAATTCAATAATAACAATAAAAAACCGGATGCACTTTATAAATTACAAGATAAATATAACCTGCCACATGACTCAATTTTAAATCATGCCTCACAGGAAAAGCTGGTATCGTTGCTTGAACAGAAATATTACCAGGCATGTTTAAATTTACACAGGCTAAGAAAGTTAAACCACTCAGGTGACAATTATTTATTTGTAAATATTCCCGAATTTAAATTGCAGGTTATTGAATCGAATCAGATTAAGCAAGTTCTTAATGTTATTGTTGGGAAAAAGCATACACCAACCCCAAGTTTTTCAAGCAGTTTGGAAAAAGTTGTTGCCAATCCATATTGGACCGTACCCAAAAGCATTGTTAACAAAGAAATGATTTATAAAATCAGAAAAGATTCTAGCTATCTTTCGCGCAACGGATTTTTTATCATCAATAATTATGAAGAAAGGGTTCCTGATTCCATCATCGACTGGTCAAAGCCCGATCCTTTGGGAAATCAATATTGGGTAAGACAAACCAACAGCTCTTATAACGCACTGGGACAGGTTAAATTTTTATTTCCAAACGAGCATAGGGTCTACCTACACGACACCCCTGCAAAAAGTTTATTTAAAACTCAAAACAGAACCTATTCGCATGGATGTATAAGGCTCGAAAACCCTGATCAGCTGGCACAATATTTAATGGATAAAAATTTCTCTCAAAATTCGATTGATTTTAATCGCCTGATCAATGAAAAGAAACATCATAGCATCGATTTAAACGAAAAAATGGATATTCACATTCAATACATTACTTGTTCCACAAATAATGATTCCGAACTTGAATTTTTCAATGATATTTATAATCTGGATCAAAAAGAAATTAGTCAAATTTTTCCAGATCAGACGGAGATATAGGAATAATTGAAGGATGAAAAATATACAAACAGGAACCATTTTTTATTAAATCAATAATTTCATCGGTTTTATCAACTGGCAAAGCAGGACAACCATAACTTCGGCCAATACGCCCAAAATTTTCAATAAAATCATGACTTACATAATCAGCGCCATGTATTACAATGGCCCTTTCTTCAGCATTATCATTTAAACCTTTGCTTAGGCCTTTTATTCTTAATGAATAGCCATGATTTCCAAAATAAGTTTCCTGGGTGATGTATAATCCTAAACTGCTTTTTAAAGATTCGGGTTTGTTAGAAAAAAATTCTGCCAGCAAGTTTCCGGTATTCATTCCATGGGCAACCAATGTTTTTTTAAGTAGTTTTTGATTTTTAACATCCAAAATATAAAGCCTTTTTTGAGTTGATGGTAAGCTAAAATCAATGATGGTAATCAATGAATCATTGGTTAGCATGTTTCTTTCTTTCAGTTCAAAAAAGCCATTGAGTGCTAGATTTATGGCAGGTTCAGAAATAGAATAATAATCAACCAGTGTACTTTTCCATGAAGAAAAATCAGCAGCAACCGTTTCTTGCTGTTGAATTGGCTCATTTGTGTAATGAACAGGAAGTTCCCAATGCAGGATTAAAATATATGTAATAAAAAGTATCTGCCTTATCATCTATCAAAAATTAAACGGCGATATTATAAAAAATTTATTAATTATCCTAAATTAATGATTTTAACATTGAAAATCAAGATATTAAAAAAAGTGGCGTTGATGAAGGATTTACTATTGGTATCTTTTCTCCCACACTTCTCTCATTATAATATCTTTATTGTTTTTCAGGTGGTCGGTAGCCAGAATACCATATAAATGGTCTATTTCGTGTTGTAGTAATTCGGAGAGGTCATCTTTAAAAATTTCCTCATTTTCATTTCCCTCCTCGTCATAAAATTTAACTTGTATGGATTGATACCGCTCAGTTTTAACAAAAAAAGCCACATTGAAACTAAAACAACTATCCCACACTTCGAAAGTTTTATCGCTCTTCCAGGTTATTTCCGGATTAATTAATGCAAATGAGCGGTTGGATAAATGTACATAAATGGCTTGTTTCAAAATGCCTATTTGCGGAGCCGCAATAGCCCTACCAATTTTTTTTCGCTTTTGAAAATCCATTAAAGTATCTTTTAAATCAGTAACCAAATTTTTTAATTCTGAATTAAAGTCAGTTACTTTTTCTGATTTTTCTCGTAATAATGGATTACCAATCAATAAAATTTCTTTTACGGCCATTTAAAAATCATATTAATCATTAATCATTAATCATTAATCATCCAACAAATCTGCAGGAATTTCTTTTTTAGTTTTAGCACCCAGCTCTTTAATTTTTTGTGCACGAGAAATTAGATTTCCTTTTCCGGTAGAAATTTTATTCATGGCATTGTCATAAGCTTTGCGTGTAGCTTCCAACTTATTGCCAATATCTTGTAAGTCGTCTACCAGTCCGACGAATTTATCGAATAAAGCACCGCTTTGCCTTGCAATTTCCATCACATTCTGGCTCTGATACTCCTGTAACCACATGCTGGCAATCATTTTCAGAGCTGCGATTAAATTGGTAGGGCTAATCAGTAAAATCCGCTTTTCGTAAGCAAAATTCCACAAATCGGGATCTTTTTGAATAGCCACAAGATATGCCGGTTCTACGGGCATAAACATCATCACAAAATCGAGAGATTTCAACTGGTATAAATTTTGGTAATTTTTTTCACTCAATTGTTTAATATGATTTTTTACCGATGCCAGGTGCTCGTTCAGCACTTTTTCACGCATAACATCATCTGTGGCAGAAACAAATTTTTCATATGCTGTTAGCGATACTTTAGAATCGATAACCACACTGCGGTCGCCAGGGTACTTAACAATAACATCGGGTTGGAACCTGTTGCCCGATTCGTCTTTAAAAGACTGCTGTACAAAATACTCTCTGCCTTTTACCAGACCAGACCTTTCCAGAATGTTTTCGAGGATTAACTCACCCCACCCGCCCTGGGTTTTAGAATCGCCTTTAAGCGCTCTGGTCAAGTTTTTGGCATCTTCACTGATCTGGTTGCTGGTTTCAATCAAGTGTTTAATACGTTCCTGAATTGAAGCACGGTCAGCAATATCTTTTTTGTGCGTTTCTTCAACCTTTTTTTCAAAATCTTTGATTTTTTCCTGCAATGGTTTTAAAATGGTATCAAGGTTAAGCTTATTTTGCTCGGTAAACTTGCCGGTTTTTTCTTCTAAAATTTCGTTGGCTAAATTTTTAAATTCGGTTTTAAAACGCTGCTGTAATTCATCTACCTCTTTTTTGTGTTCCTGTAATCGATCATGTAAGTGTTTCAGATCAGATTCTTTTTCTTTTAACGCTTCCCGTAAGTCAATAACCATTTCATCCTTTTTATCCTTTTCGGCTTTTAAGGTTTCCATCTGGTGTATAAAATGCGAAAGTCGTTCTTCTTTGATTTGAAGTTCAGTATGAATTGTATTGAATTCATTTTTTAATTTATCTGCCTCCTCAAGCGATAGTCCGGTTTTGCTTTGATAAAAAAATCTACTGATAAACCAACCTGCTATAAAACCGATCGCTATTCCTATGATAAAAAAAACAATAATATTAATCATAAATCTTAATTTACTGAAACTTGCTGTTCAATCATATTACACATTTCATCTTCGTAAGTTAAGAGCTGTTCTTTCACTTTACGCTTTCTTTCATCTTTTACAGCTTTCTCAAGATCAGTAATGGCTAATGTATATTCTATATGGGTTAAAAATTCAGCAGCTTTTAGTCTTACTTTATAATCTTTATCTGCTAAAAGCGCTCTAACTTTTTCGGCAGCCAACCATGGATAAGTATTCATCAGTTTTTCCATGGCTTTTATCTTCTGATTTTTATCACCTTGCGTTAGCAAACCAATTAATTCATCAATCTCTTTGCGGATATTTTCGTCAATAATGATTTCTTGTTTAAAAAATCCCGGACGTACCACATTTTTATCGTATGAAACCAAGTCACGCCCAATGGTCCAACGAACCATCCTGGGTAACATCCATCGCATTCCTGGTGTAATTTCCGGATGCGCTGTAGTAATAAAAACTTTGCCTTTACCGGCCTGTGCAGTAATAAATAAAGGAATACCAGCATTGGATTCATATTTACTGCCAATTAAACTTACAGACTGATCATTGTCGGATTCTACTTCGATAATCGGGCCGCTTTGAAAATCAATAAATAAATTTTGCGTATTTTTTAGTTCAGGAAATATTTTTTTGCCGTTATCTGATAATTCAAATTTCATTACTCCATTTAAAGTTTCTCCAATCTGAGGTTTAATCATTTTAAGATTGATTAAATTCACCTGGTTTTTTTCGTCATTTCCAGCTATCATAATACTTCCACTACAAATACCAATTATACCTTTACCCTTTTCTACAGCAAACTTTCTAATTATTTCAATCATTTCCTGATCTAAATCTATTGTACTGTTGCTCCTGAAACCCGGAAGAATGAAAACATCAATATTTTCCAGTCTCGACCGCTTGATATCTTTACTGTCTAAACTAACTGCAACAATACCTCCATCAATTTTTAAGGCTTCGATAATTTCCTTGGTATAAATAACATCTTTTTCGTTAGGTTTATAAATACCAACTGCAATCGACTCCTTATTTTTTTCCAGTTTTTTTACATATTTTTCTTTTTCACCCGAACTTTTACACGATCCAAGTAAAAACATTAAGCAACACACTGATAGCAAATAAAAAATGTTATAATTTTTCATAACACCACGAATTAATTTTTTGAGCAATTAAAAATACGCAATTTAACTGTAATTTTAAAGTAATGATATAGATAATAAATAATCTAAAACATATTTTCTTCATACTGCCTTTTGGTGAATTATTTTAACTTTGTGCTTTCAAATGCAACAAAGATTTAATAATGAAAAAATACAAAAATATATATTTTGACCTTGACCGTACTCTATGGGATTTTGACAGTAATGCAAAAGAAACTTTTCAGGATATCTATAAAAAATATGAGCTACAAAAAATATTTAATACTTTCGATAATTTTTACAATACTTATATAAAACACAATGAGCGATTGTGGAAAATTTACCGCAATGGAAAAATAAGAAAATCGGTGCTGGCTTTTAAACGATTTGCCCTCACATTGGAAGAGTTTGGCGTTAAAGATGAAGAATTAGCCAAAAAAATCGGACAGGATTATATCGAAATAAGCCCTACAAAAAAAAGACTCTTCCCTGGTACTTATGAAACATTAGACTATCTGAAAGATAAATACAACTTGTATATTATTACCAACGGCTTTAACGAGGTGCAATTTACTAAGCTAAAAAACAGCAAGTTGGATGCTTATTTTAAGAAAATTTTTACTTCAGAAAATGCGGGTGCTCAAAAACCAAATGCAAAAATTTTCGAACATGCTTTAAAAACTGTAAATGCTAAAAAGAAAGAAAGTGTGATGATTGGCGACGATATAGATACCGATATCATTGGAGCTAAAAAATTTGGGCTCGATCAAATTTATTTTAATCCCGAAAGAAAAGAACATACTGAAGATATTACGCATGAAATAACTAAACTAAAAGAGTTACTGGAGATATTTTAAATAGCTCCATTGGTTAAAATGGAGCTTCATTATCGAAGTTGGTATTACTGCCCAAATCAAAAATATCATCTTCTTTTTTTCCTTGCTTCGATTTATCTTCTTCGTTCATTTTTGATCCAAAAGTAAGAGCCCCACCATTGATATCATTCTCAACCGGAAAATCTCCAATCGCATCATCTTCCATATCTTCAAATTTAGCCAGCTCCTCTCTAAATCGTAATTTAAAATCGGCTAAAGCACCGTTACGGTGTTTTGCTAAAATAATTTCGGCAATTCCAAGCAGGGAGTTTCCATCTTCATCCTCGATAAAACCGTATTTTTCGGGCCGATGAATAAACATTACCATATCGGCATCTTGTTCAATTGCACCAGATTCACGTAAGTCGGATAACTGAGGCCGCTTAGAACCGGAGCGCATTTCAACCGAACGGTTTAGCTGAGATAAAGCAATAATAGGTACATCTAACTCTTTGGCAATTCCTTTCAACGATCTTGAGATCATACTAACTTCCTGTTCACGATTGCCTCGCGTTTCTGTTGAACCTGTCATTAGCTGTAAGTAGTCAATAATGATCACATCTACCTGCTCCTGACTCATTAATCTACGACATTTTGCACGTAGCTCAAACACCGATATTGCAGGAGTATCGTCAATATAAATGGGTGCATCAACCAGTTTTTTAATTTTATATTCAAGTTGCTCCCATTCGTAGGGTTCGAGTCTACCATTTCTAATTTTATCGGATGATAATTCGGTTTCGCTTACAATTAAACGGTTTACCAGCTGTACCGATGACATTTCCAAAGAAAAAATAGCAACCCCTTTTTGATGTTCAACGGCCATATTACGAGTC
>CAZSIC010000071.1:0-17800 GCA_964606845.1 uncultured Bacteroidales bacterium | reverse complement strand
GCAGGGGTCTGCTCCAATTGCTCACTCTGCCGCAAGGGCACATGAACCAGTTTCGGAAGGGTTGGTTGCCATTCTCGAACCTTTTATCGACACCATTATTATTTGTACCATCACTGGTTTGGTATTATTATCTTCAGGTGTTTGGAACGAAAAAGTACCTAACCAGTTTCAAAATACAGATATTGAAATTTTAGCAAATACTTATACCGAAAACAATCCCGAACAGGTAAAAATGCTTCGTAATCATTTAAACGGTGGAGATGAGGTAGAGGCTTTCAGTGGCGAATTAGAAGTTGTTAATGGTAAAATTACCAATGATAATATTACGCTTCTCCATGCCCGTTCGATTGCCGAAAATATAATTGTTTATGAAAAAGAAAATGTTCTTGCCAAAACAGTGTTTAATGGAGACATACCGGTTGCAAACGGCAAAATTCAGGAACAAGCAATTCCGGTTATTTTCGAAGGAGAATCGCTTATCCACAGTGCTCCGCTAACAGCTGTGGCATTTACACGTAGCTTTTTTGGTAACTGGGGACAGTATATTGTAGCTATTGGATTAATGTTGTTTGCTTTTTCTACAGCAATTTCTTGGTCATATTATGGCGACCGGTCGGTAACTTTCCTTTTTGGCTCAAGATATGTAATTGTTTACCGTTTGTTTTTTGTAGTAGCCTTTTTTATTGCATCGTTTACAGATACAACCATTATTTGGAGTTTATCACTATTAACTGTTGTGTTTATGGCCATACCAAATTTAACAGGATTGTTACTCTTACACAAAGAAATTAAATCAACGATTAAACAATACTGGGTTGATTTTAAAACCGATCATCCTGAGGAGAAAATTCCTGAAAAATTAAAATAATAGATTTGTTCATTAGAATAATTAAGCACCCGGTATTATATATCGGGTGTTTTTTTATGGTTTAAAGCCAAATATCATGATATCATCCAATTGCTCATATTTATCCTGCACCCAGTTTTTAAAATTATCGTAAAGGATGGTTTTTTGTTCTTCCAATGGTTTTTCATGAATTTCAAGTAGCAGGTGTTTGAATCTTCGCGAGCGGTATTTTTTTCCATTCTCACCACCAAACTGGTCTATAAAACCATCAGAAAAAAGATAAAAAATATCATCTTCCTGATATTCTATTTCATAGTTTTGAAATGGGATTTGAATAGGCGTAAGCCCGATTGGATTACGGGTAGCTTTAATTTCTATCAGCTTGTCGTTTCTGACATAATAAAGCGGATTGTTGGCTCCAGAATAATGTAATATTTTATTTTCGGTATCAATCATACAAAGTGCTATATCCATTCCATTATTGAGCGAATAGCTTTCTTCGGTTTCATTTAAAGTATTTTTTAACTCGTGCCTTAAATTCTCTAAAGCCTGGTTGGCTTTTGTTATTTCTTTCCTTCTGATAATTTCGTTTAACAAAGAAATTCCTAATACACTCATAAATGCACCGGGTACTCCATGACCTGTACAATCGGCTGCTGCAATTACAATTTTTTGATTGATTTTTTTCACCCAGTAAAAATCACCGCTAACAATATCTTTAGGTAAATAAAAAATAAAATGATCAGGTAAGATTTTTTTTATTGTTTTTTTATTGGTTAATAATGCCGATTGCAAGTTTTTTGCATAATGAATACTATCTGTGATTTGTTTTTTTTGAAAAAGGAGTTCTTCGTGTTGTTTAGATGATATATCTTTTTCGTCGCGATAATTTTTTGCCAGTATAGCAACAACTAGGTAAATCAGTATAAATGAAAATAAAAATGTAATAGCTACATCGTAAAATTTAATATACTCACTTTCGTAAGGTGTAATCAGTTCAGGAAACAATCTTTCTAAAGTAAAAAGAACAATCAAATTGATGATAAAAAGTGAAAACACAAAAATGCGATTCCTGCCTTTGGTAATAATTACAAAAAAGATTAACCCTATTAAATAAACAAATACTACCGGGCCTTCAGAACCTGCATTAAAAAACCAAACAAATGAAAGAATGACGAGTGAAAAAATAATAAAAGGAGTAACAAGTGGCTTAAAAATTTTTCTTTTGCGCGTTAAAAAATAAAAAATAAAAAGCACAATACTAGAAACAAAAGTAAACAAGGTGAGCTGGATATTTAGACTTAATGCAATATTTGTAATTGTTGCAAAACTTGCAGCTAAAGCAGAAAAAAGACATATTGAATTAAAAAAACGGTGTTCAAGACTAAATTGGTCTCGACTCCCAAATAATAGGTCAATATAATTATATTGAGAAATTTTATCCGAAACAGGATCGTTTTTTTTCATTTGTCTGATATACTAATTCTTACCTTATTATTCCCTCCTAAAATTGATTACTAGCTAAATTAGTTTTTTTTGATTAATAATCAAACGATTATATGATGAATAACGGTTTGTAAGGTATGAATGAATAGGATTTAGTGTTGAATGATTTTTAGATAATTTTAATAGTAGCTAAAGCCCGGAAATTTTAGCTTTTCTTAGGGTATGTTGATGACTTTAAGCTGTCATGAATTGTAACATGCAGCACTACAAATAGCAACCTGCCTGTTTTTCTATTGGCATAGGCAGGCATGTTTTTAGATAGGTTAAAATGTCCGTATCTTAAAAACTACTTATCATCTGTTTTAAAATAATGAACCGCTTGATGATAAAATATCCCCAACAATAAATAATATCATTGCTATAGGTATTAACGATAAGTAAATAATTAAAATGATACCTACAAATTTCCAGTAGTTCTTCTGCATTTTAAATGCGGTCTCAAGTGCATCATAATCATTTAGTTTGTAAACTTTATTTACCTCATTAGCATATAAGAACAAGAACCTGTTTATGAAAAAAAAGATTACGGCACCAATTAGATACAAAATCCCTATTCCTACGCCTGCATTTGATCCACTCAAGGCACCACTTCCTGAAAACAGTATCATTGAAAGAGCAGCGAGAATCATAATACCGCACATTATAAATCCAACAATACTCACAAATTTCATCCAGGGAGCTGTTTTTCTTAAAAACTCATTTGATTTTTCTGATAATGAAATATCATGAGTTTTGGCTTCTTCTGTGTTTTTAATTTCATTTTCCATCTTGATAGTTTTTTTAAATGATTATTTTTTTATTCATTACTACAGATGTTTTAGTGCATCATTCTAAAGCCAAGGCGGAGGTTTATCATAATTGGTAGCATTTCTCCTTCAATGCCAATATTTCCGAGGTCATCAGATGATGCATCAATTGATGGCATACCCGCTGTAATCCCTAATCGGGTTGAAAGTCGAACGTTTTCCTTAATAGATGATGCTCCTTCAAAGGCAAGTTCGATAATTGGTGAAGCACTCCCTGCACCATAACTAGTGCTCCAATCTTCAGGAATATGTTTTAATGATATATCGCCTCCACCTCCCATTATTCCTAGGCCCAACTCTAAACCTAAGCTAAATTTATCAGGATCTGAGTTGAGGTTAAAACGATAACCATGCTTAAACATTAAAAACAGTCTGTAAGCTATCAAAGATTCCAATTGGTAGGTATCGTTTCCAGGTAGTGCATCATAAGTTTGACCACCCGTATTAAAATTTAATCCTAATCCCAATTCATATCCATAATAAAAACCTCCTCCTTTAGAAACATTTGTGCCATTGAAATGCCTTAGATCAATCCCGGGCATGAGTAAGGTTTCTTCTTGCTCTTCGTCATTTCTGTCTTGATAATTAAGGTTGAAGAAGCCAAAACTTAATCCGTAGGTTGGAGATGCTACCCGTTTAAGCCATTCTTCTTTATCTTCATTACTTTTTAGATTAGTTTTGGATGCGTTTTTCAAGTTATTAATCCCAGTTGCATTTTTGTTAATTTCTTTATCAAAATATTGTTCGCTAGAATTATTTTCTGAAAAATATCCAGGTTCCTTAAATTTTTCTGCTTGAAGTTGAGAAAAACCATTGCTCGAAAAAATAAAATATAAAACTGCTGTGTAGATAATTGGTTTTAAGATTTTTTTCATGATTGTAACTTTTTAGATTTGATTGTATTCCTTTAATTCAAATTTAGTGAATTTTTTTTAATTGTTGTTAAGGAATATGATTTTTTTATTTCACAAATAACCAAACAAAGTCATGTTATTCAGGTATTATAAATTATCCATTAGCATTATTCTGTAAGATAAAATTCTACTTTGGGAATTAATAAATTAAGGTTTTTCTCTCCATAAAGATTTTTTTAGTTGAAGCAACTTTGCGCTAATTATTGCTGTTTAAACTGTTTATTATTATTTAAGAAAACAGGCCAAAGCCCGGATATCTTTTTAAGCTGCAAATTGAGAATGGAAGGGCTAACAATGGCATACGATATCAATGAACAGGACTGCTAAAGGTAGCTTGCCTGTTCGGCAGACAGGTTAAAAATGTCGATTTTACTTTACCGGCTTTGCCAACGGACAAGAATGTCCGTTGTACTAAATCCGTTCCAGTAAAACAATATTTTCAACATGGTATGTGTGGGGGAACATATCTACCGGCTGCACTTTGGTAACTTGATACTTTTCTGCCAATAGGCTAGTATCCCGGGATTGTGTTGCAGGATTACAGCTTACATACACTATTTTTTGGGGCTTTACCTGCATAATCGTTTCTACCACATCTTTATGCATTCCTGCCCGTGGTGGATCGGTAATGATAACATCCGGATTGCCATGTTTAGCGATAAATTCAGGAGTTAAAATATCTTTCATATCGCCCGCAAAAAAGGCTGTATTTTTAATTGTATTTAACTCAGCATTTATTTTAGCATCTTCAATGGCTTCAGGAACATATTCAATACCAATTACTTTTTTTGCTTTGGCAGCTACAAAATTGGCAATGGTTCCGGTTCCGGTGTAGAGGTCGTAAACGGTTTCGTTTCCTGTTAAACCGGCAAAGTCACGTGCTTTAGAATATAAGTTGTAAGCCTGTTCCGAGTTGGTCTGGTAAAAAGATTTAGGGCCAATTTTAAATTGCAGGTTTTCCATTTTTTCCATGATATGATCTTTACCACTGAAAAGCACAACATCCTGGTCGGTAATCGAATCGTTGGATTTAGAGTTAACGATATACATCAACGATGTGATCTGCGGAAACTTATCGGCAATGTATTGTAACAGGCTGTTTATATTATCCTGATCGTCATAATAAAATACAGGAATCACCATTACATCTCCTGTTGAGGATGTTCTTATGATGAGGTTTCTTAAAAATCCTTCCTGCTTGCGCAGATCGAAAAAGGACAGGTTGTTTTTTTCTGCATACTCTTTAAACGCCAGTCTAATTTCGTTCGAAGGTTCTTCCTGTAAATAGCAGTGCTTGATATCTACAATTTTATCCCATAACCGGGGAATATGAAATCCCAGGGCATTATTATTCTCTATTTTTTCATCGGTATTGATCTCATCCCGGGTTAGCCATCGGTTATTTGAGAAAGTGAATTCCAGCTTGTTCCGGTAATACCTGGTTTTTTCCGAGCCAAAAATATAATCTACTTGAGGAAGATCTACTTTGGCGATTCGTTCCAAATTGTCAATCACCTGTTGGTGTTTAAATTTTAATTGCTCGTGGTAGGGTAGCATCTGCCATTTGCAACCGCCGCAAATACCAAAATGTTCGCAAAAAGGTTCGGTGCGTATATCCGAATATTTGTGAAATTTTACCGGATTGGCTTCCATAAAACTTTTTCGCGATTTGGTGGGTTGGATATCCACAATATCTCCCGGAACGGTTTGTTTTACGAAAACTACTTTATTATCAATACGGGCAATCGATTTTCCTTCAGCTGCAAAGTCTGTAATTTCTACATTTTCAATAACGGGTAATCTTTTCTTTCTTCGTCCCACAGTATAACTCCTTTTATTTTTTGCAAAGATATAATTTTTAATCCGTGAATGGGAAGATTTGTAAAATTGTCAAAAAAGTGAATTAGTAAATTTGTTGATTGGAAAAAGTACCCGAAATCTTGAATAATACATTCTTAAACTTGTATCTTGCATCCTGCTGCTTCCTGCCGTTTTCATTTTTTTACCGCAAAGACGCTAAGTCGCAAAGAGAGATTTCTTAAAATTGTTATTCGTTTATTGTTACCTACCGCTGCTGCCAATTGCAACTGCCTCCTGCTGCTGCCGCTTTCATTTTTTCTTTAATCTATAATATCAGTGTTCTATTGTCTCAAGTTTCAAGTTTCAAATTTCAAATTCCAAACCCTAACTTCTTATAGATTATTTTATCTTTGCGGAAATTAAAAAGAGATATGATTTCTGTTGATCAGCTTACGGTAGAATTTGGCGGTTTTAAATTATTCGATCAGATTTCTTTCCTGATTAATCCAAAGGATAGGATAGGTTTGGTGGGTAAAAACGGAGCCGGGAAATCTACGTTGCTTAAAGTGTTTATGGGAATTCAGCAACCAACAAAAGGAACAGTTACTGTTCCTGACGATATCCGGCTGGGTTATTTGCCTCAAAATATGATTTGCAGGGATGAAAGAACCGTTTTTGAAGAAGCCCGTGAAGCTTTTTCCGAAGTTTTGGCTTTAGACCGAAAAATAAAAAAAATAAATCACCAGCTGGCTGACAGAGCTGATTACGAATCAAAAGAATATTTGGATTTGATTCATGATTTAACAGAAGCAACCGATCGATATCAACTGCTGGGAGGAGATACTATTGAAGCTTCTATTGAACAGACCTTAACAGGTTTGGGCTTTAAACGCAGTGATTTTTCACGCCCTACTGCTGAATTTAGTGGTGGCTGGCGAATGCGAATTGAGCTGGCAAAAATATTGCTTAAAAAGCCGGATGTTTTATTACTCGATGAGCCTACTAATCATCTAGATATTGAAGCTATTCAGTGGTTCGAGGATTTCTTGAAAGACTATCCCGGAGCTGTATTATTAATTTCACACGACCGGGCATTTTTGGATAATATAACCAACCGTACCATAGAAATTTCTCTCGGTAAAATTTATGACTACAATGTTCCCTATTCAACGTTCGAAACCTTAAGAAAAGAACAGCGCGAGCAACAGTTGGCAGCTTATCGCAATCAGCAAAAAATGATTGAAGAAACCGAAGCATTTATTGAGCGGTTTCGCTATAAAGCTACCAAAGCGGTACAGGTACAGTCGCGAATAAAACAACTGGAAAAGCTCGACCGGATTGAGATTGACGAAATTGATGTTTCTAAATTAAATATTAAATTCCCTGAAGCACCACGTTCAGGTGACATGGTAATTAATGCACGTAATCTGAGTAAAAGCTATGGCGATTTGCAGGTTTTGGATGATCTTGAATTTACCATTCAGCGTGGCGAACGGGTTGCCTTTGTTGGGAGAAATGGTGAAGGAAAAACCACCTTATCAAGAATGATTGTGGGTGAACTCGATTATACCGGAGAACTAAGAATCGGGCATAATGTGTCGATTGGTTATTTTGCCCAAAATCAGGATGAACTGCTTGACGAAAATAAAACAGCGCTGCAGGTAATAGATGATGTTGCTGTGGGTGATGTAAGAACAAAAATTCGTGATATTCTGGGAGCATTTTTATTTAGTGGCGAAGAGGTGGAAAAAAAGGTAAAAGTGCTTTCGGGTGGGGAAAGGTCAAGACTGGCAATGGCTAAGTTGCTCCTTGAGCCTTATAACCTGCTGATATTAGATGAGCCTACCAATCACCTTGATATGCATTCAAAAGATATTTTGAAAAATGCTCTCCAGAATTTTAAGGGAACGATTATTTTGGTATCACACGACCGTGAGTTTTTAGATGGACTGGTTGATAAAGTATATGAATTTAGAAATAAAAAAATCAAAGAGCACCTTGGAGGAATTTATGATTTTCTGCAAAAAAGTAAATTGGAAAATTTACAACAGTTAGAACAAAAAGCAAAACAAAAGGCCGCTACAAAAGAATTAAAGAATAACGATAACAAAGAAGCCTATTTAGAGCGAAAAGAGCTGGATAAAAGAATTCGCAAAGCCGAAAAAGATTTGCATAGCAGTGAACAAAAAATTGAAAAGCTGGAAAAGGAGATAGCTGTAATCAATAAAAAACTTTCTGATCCTGACCAAATGAATCATGACACATCACTATTTTCGAGGTATGAAGAGCTTAAAAAGTTACTTGAAAAAGAAATGGAGCACTGGGAAAACTTCACCGAAAAACTGGAAAACTTGAAAGCTGACAGATTTTAACTATTTTTATATCTGTTACACAAAAAAAATGTTTAAATACGGAAAATATCTTATTTATTTTATCTTACTGTTTTTGGTTGCATGTTTGGGCAGCAGAAAAGCAAATACTCCCAGAAACCTTCAAATGATTTATCATCCTGGCGGCTCATCGTTGCATCCGGAGGTGAAAGTTTACAATAATTCGGATACATCATCCTTGCTTTTGGTGAAAATATTTACCCGCGAGCTTTTATATAATCTGGCGAATGAAGAAAATGAGTTACTATCCAAAGTGGGTGTATATTATTCTTTATATCATTTTAATGATGATAAAGATAAAGAGCTTGTTGATAGTGCAACCACAACTTTTAAATTTGAGAAAAATCCGAATATCCAATATCATTTATTAAAAGTAGAAGTGCCAGCAAAAGCCGGTAAAGAATACATGCTTGAGGTCATTACAACAGACCTTAACAGGCAAAACAATCAGTATTCGTTTTTGAAAATTGATCGAAAAAATGAATCTTCCATTCAGGATTTTATGATTTATAATAAGCGTAATAATGAACTTGTTACCGAATCATTTATCAATGAGTCTATTGCATTTGATATTAATCATTACAAAAATAATTTTGATTCATTGAATGTTTTTTATTTTTCATCCGCTGAAGAAGTGCCACCTATTCCTGATGTAAAGGATACAATGCTTACTTATTATTCAGGTTATGATACCACGTTTGTTTGTTATCTCGATTCTATTTGTTATCATAATTTTTTGCCTAAAGGAATGTATTATTTTACTTCTAATCCAGAGCCGCAAGATGGATTTGCTTTATTTAATTTTGGAAAAAATTTTCCTGTTATTCGCAAACCCGATGAATTATTGGCTCCTTTAGCCTATTTGCATAAAATTGACACTATTCCTGAATCAGACACAACGGGTAAATACACCAAATTGTATGTAGATGACTTTTGGCTGAAACGTGCAAATAATCTGGAGCGTTCCAGGGAGTTAATCAAACTTTTTTATAACCGGGTATTTTTTGCCAATGTTTATTTTACATCGCATGTAGAAGGTTGGCGTACCGACCGTGGAATGATTTACATTATTTACGGTTTGCCCGATTATATTTACAAATCAGGGGAAGAGGAGCGCTGGATTTATCATCACGACCCTATGGGCCCTGGTATTACATTTTATTTTTTATATCAACAAAATCCGTATAGTTTAAATCATTATATTCTTTGTAGAGATAAAATAAAGTTGAATGAATGGGAAACATTTATTGAATTTTGGAATAGCGGGGAAATTTATTATAATACTAACGAAATTTACAGGTGAATAATTAATAATCATATAATCAATCAATTAGTGTGAAACAAGATAAGGATTTTATTTTTGGAATACGTTCGGTTATTGAAGCCATTAATTCAGGGAAAACCATTGAAAAACTGATGATCCGTAAAGGATTACAAGGAGAGTTGTATCATGAGCTCATGACACTGGTAAAGCAATTTGAAATTCCCATTCAGATTGTTCCTAACGAGCGTATTAACCGGGTAACACAAAAAAATCACCAGGGTGTTTTAGCTTTTATTTCACCGATCGAATTTCAAAATATCGAACAAATTCTTCCATCACTTTACGAAAAAGGAAAAGTTCCACTTTTTGTAATCCTTGATAAAGTTACTGATGTAAGAAACTTTGGGGCGATTACGCGAACGGCAGAATGCGCACAAGTCGATGCTGTAATTATTCCCGACAAGGGTTCAGCAAGGATTTCTGCCGATGCCGTGAAAACTTCTGCCGGGGCATTGCATAAAGTGCCGGTTTGCAGGGTAAAGAGCCTTACAAAAACCATTCGTTTTTTGCAGGATAGCGGATTACAAATCATTGCTGCCACCGAAAAAGCTTCAGATTATTATTATCAGGTTGATTTTTCTTTGCCAACAGCCATTTTAATGGGAGCCGAAGACCGTGGTGTAGCTATTGAATATCTTAAAGTTTGCGACAAAATGGCAAAAATTCCAATCCTGGGCGAGATTGAATCGCTAAATGTTTCGGTAGCTGCATCTATTATGATGTACGAAGCGGTTAAGCAGCGTTTACATTAAATCAAAAGGAGCAAGTTTTAAGGTAAAGATAAAACGGGAGCCTTTGGCAGGCTCACTCTCTACCCAAATAGTTCCTTCATTTTTTTCGATAAATTCTTTACAAAGAATAAGTCCTAACCCTGAACCTTTTTCTCTGTTAGTGCCGGGGTTTGAAAAACTCTGATCTATTTTAAAAAGCTTTTGTTGATCTTGTTCTGAGATACCGATACCTTCATCTGCAACTTCTATTTCGGCAAAGTCGTTTACTCTTTTTGCCGATATTGAGAATTTACCTTTTGTGTGGGAGAATTTAATAGCATTCATGATTAGATTTCTCAAAATGGTACTTACCATATTAATGTCGGCAAAAACTTCTATGGTAGGATTTATATAGATTTTTGCATGAATACTTTTTTCTTGCATAGGTGTTTTAAAAAGTGATAATACACTTGCTGTTAATTTCCTTAAATTAAACTGTTCGGGTTGGAACTGGATGCTTCCTGTTTGTGTCCTAGACCACTCTAACAAGTTTTCGAGTAATGAATATAATTGCTCCGAAGAATAGTTCATTTTTTTAATCAAATCATGCGAATCTTCTTTTTCAAGAGAATCAAAATCTTCGGCTAGAAATTCGGTCTGGCTCAAAAATCCACCAATGGCACCTTTCAGGTCGTGCGAAATGATGGAGAAGAATTTATCTTTAGTGCTGTTTAGTTTATCAAGTTTTTCGCTTTGCTCTGTAATTTGTTTATGTTGGGTGGATAATAAATGTAATGCTTTATTTTTGGCTCGTACCTGACGGATAAGCAGATATGCTAATATTGCAAAGATGATAAAAGTAAATAGCAAAGTAATGATGATAAACCGGCTGGATTGATTTTGTTTGTTGAGTAACTCAATTTCTTTTTGTTTCTTTTTTGTTTCGTACTGGATTTCCAGTTCAGCAATTTCTTTTTTTGCCTCCTGGCTAAGCCGGCTGTTTCTTAAATCGTTATAAAGCTCAAAATAGTAGAGCGCATTTTCAAATTTTCCTGTTCTTTTATATAAATCGTATAAGCATCTGTAATTGATCTCTAAAGTATGCATATCCTCAATTTCTTCGGAAATTTCTATGCTCCTGTTAAAGTAATCAGTAGCTAAATTGGGTTTGTTTTGTTTGCTGTGTATCTCGCCAATATTTAATAACGAGGTGGCTATGCCGTTTTTATTGTTAAGACTTTTTTCAATTTCCAGTGATTTTTGATAATAATCCAACGCCTTACCGTAATTGTGCATATGAAAATACAATACTCCAATATTGTTTAGTGTATTGCTAATACCTGTTGAATCTTGCAGCGATTCTTTTATTTTTAAACTTTCTAGATAATATTTAATGGCTGTTTCATATTTTTCAATGTATCGGTATACAATACCCAGGTTGTTAAATGCCGTGCCAATACCGTCAATATCATTTTGTTTTTGATTAATATCCAGAAACTTTTCAAAATATTCTATTGATTTATCTATATCATCCATATAAAAATAAGCTTCGCCCAGGAAAGAAGTAGATAAGTCGATATATTTAAAATTTTGAGCTTTTTCAGCAATTCTTAAAAGTTCGCTGGCATATTTTATGGCTTCTTCAACCGAGCTGTTTAAATATTCTATGGATAACTGGCGTAAAATATCCATTTTTTTCTCACCTGAAGATTTTTCTAGAATATTAAGAAGGCTGTCGGTTTTGGAAGGAGTATTGCCCATTATAGAAAAAGCGAAGGAAAATAAAAGTAATATGATGGCAATTTTTTTTAGCATTTGCAAAAGCAATTGGTCTAAAATGAATCAATTTGCTGATAAAGATATAAATAAATACAATAACAGTTACTTTTTTGTCGGGTTAAGTTTTAATTTTAAAATGTTTAAATGTAGTAAAAAGAACAATGAATTTATTTTTTGTTAATTATTTAGCGGTAGTGTAAATTTAATTTCCGAACCTTTTTTTATTTCACTTCCAACCCAGATTACTCCGCCATTTTTTCCAACACTATTTTTTGTAAATTATCTTGTTTCGTTAGGAAATAAGACGCACATTTTCGTTATTTAAACTTTGTAAATTATTGATCACTTTCGGCCTTAGAAAATAAATCTCCAATTCGTCTTAAATCATCTCCCGAAGGATTTTGATAAACTTTTAATTCAAATTCAGGAACCACAGATAATACATGATCAAAAATATCAGCCTGAACTTTTTCATAATCGCCCCAGGCTTGAAGCTTACTAAAACAATAAATTTGAATAGGCAGTCCTTTCTCTGTGGGCTGAAAATGGCGTACCAAAGTGATATAAGGTGGTTTATTTGGATGGATCAGAGGATGATTGTCCAGATAAATTTCAATATATCTTCTAAAAACGCCTACATTCGTTAGATTTCTTCTGCTAACGCGGTCGTTATCGTCAATTTCTAATTCTTTATTGTATTTCTCAATTTCTTCTTGTTTCTCGATAATATAATCACGGATTAATTTTATCTTTTTAAATTTCTCGAGCATTTCTGCTGTACAGAACTTAGCACTTTTTATATCGATATAAACCGAGCGGGCAATTCTTCGTCCTTTGGATTCTTCCATTCCTCTCCAGTTCTGAAACGATTCGGATATTAAAGCATAGGTTGGAATGGTAGAGATGGTTTTATCCCAGTTTTGTACTTTAACAGTATGTAAAGTGATTTCCAATACAGGGCCATCGGCATTTCTGCTGGGCATAGAAATCCAGTCGCCAGGTTTTACCATATTGTTGGCCGATAACTGAATACTGGAAACAAATCCTAAAATAGTATCTTTAAAAACTAAAATAAGAATGGCCGCAACGGCTCCCAGCCCAGCTAACAATGCATTGGGTGATTTACCAAGAATTACTGATAAAATAAAAATTACCCCTAAAAAGTAAATGATAATTTTAACCGTTTGTATATAACCTTTTATAGGTCTTTCTTTAGAGACTGGGAGAGTTAAATAAGCATTATGAACTCCACTTAAAAAAGTGTCGAGTACAAGCATTCCCATAATGATCATGTAAATACCTGCTCCACCTTTTATTACTGATGAAATATCAGGAAAATCAGCTAACCCTGAAGCTGCAAAATAATAAATTACAATGGCTGGTGCCAGATGTGCAATACGGTTTAAAACCTTGCGATGGAAAATAATATCGTCCCAGGCAAAACGAGTAGTTTTAACGATTTTTCTTATTGCATTGATTAATATTTTTTTAGCTACAAAATAGGCCAGCCATGATAAAAAAAGAATCAGTAAAACGATAATTACTCCTTTAATGGCAGATGCATATACTTCCGGTAATCCAGTATTCGTGAGCAGCTCTTCTAACTTTAAACTAAATGCTGAGTTCATAATTTAATTTTTTAACGGGATAATGATTAAATTTAGCGATTAAAATTAAAGTTTAATATTTACACAAACAAAAAATATTATGGCACATCCTTTTTCTTTCCTAAATAAAATAATTGTAAGCTTATTATTCATCCTTTTTACATTCACTGGTATTGCGCAGGTAGCATATAATCAGTTTTTTACCGGCCAGAGTATGCGTGTTGATTTAATTTTTGGCGGCAATAACGAAAATGAAACAATTTATCTTGAAAGTTTAAAGAAAGAGCCTTTTTGGGGTGGAACAAAAACCCAACTCATTAGTCCGCTTGATTATGGTGAATATAAAATAGAGGTTTTTGACCTAAAATCAGGCAAAATGATTTATAAATCTAACTTTTGTACATTATTCGAAGAATGGCAAACAACGAATGAAGCAAAAAATATTGATAAAAGTTTTCAGCAAACCATTACTTTTCCATACCCTCAAAAACCGGTGAAATTAAAATTATACAGTCGTAGCTGGGAAGGTATTTTTAATCAAGTTTTTTCATTAGAAATTAATCCGGATGATTATTTTATCAATCCTGAAACTCATAATTTTCCGTATGAGAAATTAGTAGATAACGGTTCTTCCAGTGAAAAAGTTGATTTAGCTTTTTTGGCCGAAGGTTACACAAAAGATGAAATGGATAAATTTACAAAGGATGTGCAGCGGCTTGTAAATTATTTGTTCATTCAGGAGCCTTACAAATCTGAAGCTGAAAAATTTAATATATGGATCGTAAAATCTGTATCAGAGGAATCTGGAACAGATATTCCGGGTAAAAATATTTATAAAAAAACAGTAATGAACAGCAACTTTTATACTTTCGATAGTGAAAGATATCTTACTACCGAAGACCTTTTTACTGTTCGTGATGTTGCTTCTGTTGTACCATACGACGATATCTGTATTGTGGTGAATTCTGAAAAATACGGTGGTGGAGGCATTTATAATCATTATGCTATCTTTACTTCAGATCATCCCCTGGCAGAAAAAGTTTTTATTCATGAACTGGGGCATTCTTTTGCTGGATTAGGTGATGAGTATTATACATCATCAACCTCGTACAATGATTTTTTTAATTTAGAGATTGAACCCTGGCAACCAAATCTTACTACATTAAAAGCATTTGATAAAAAATGGAAACATCTGGTGAATGATGATATACCCGTTCCAACGCCGCGTAAAAAAGAATTTAATCAGGCCATAGGAGTTTTTGAAGGTGGTGGATATGTAAGTAAAGGAATGTATAGCCCCGTTATGGATTGCCGGATGAAGAGTAATGCTGCCGAAGATTTTTGTCCTGTATGCCAGGAGGCAATTATAAAAATGATACGATTTAAATCTGAATGAACGAAAAAAGAGGGTGTCCAAAAAGTCTTTTTTTTGCTGTCTACACTTCGATAAGCTCAGTGTGACAGGCTGATAGTCATTAAGTTGTCATATTGAGTTTATCGAAATATGAACAACTCTTTGTCTTTTTGGACACCTACTTTTTTTGTTTAAAAATTCTGCTATTCTTTTTACTGGTGCTTTCTGGCAATAAGATAGTAAATAACCAGCCCGGCACCACCAAAAAAGAAAATCATAGATAAATATGCTACACCTTCGTTTATTGGTGTTGTGTTGTACAATAACTCTCCCATTAAAAAACCAATGGCAATTCCAATAAATAAGATACCATATTTTAAATTGGTAGAAACATTTCCATTTTTATTGAAAATTGAGGCAGTTACACCTTTTTCGATAAGTGCTAATCGCTCTTTTCTGCGGATAAATAAATGAAAAATACCAAAAATAAGTGCAAAAAATGCAATGGGTATTAAAACTTCAAAGTTGCTCATAACTGTTTTTTTTAGTTTAACATTCTTTTCATTACTTCGACGCTGTGTTTTTAAATTGGGTTACATGTTTTTAGTGAAATTTTGAAATAACTGAAGTAAATTTTGTGTAACCACAGAGGACACCACCTCTGGTTAAACTTTTTAAAAACCACAGCATACTAAGACCTGTCTGTGGTTAAATATTTTAATATCCACAGCGTTTTAAAACTTTTTAGGTTATGGTATCTGTTCCTCTTTTGTAAGCTCAAATTCACCGCCGCCCTGTTTTAAAATCAATTTATCTTCGTTGGGAAAAAATTCAATTTTTAACGAAGCCTGGTCAAATTTAAATTTGTTTTCATCGTAAGCTTCCAGTGGAAATGAAGGCTGTCCTGTGCCCTGGGCGATTAGTATGTTTTCTTTTTTTGTAAAGGTTAATTTTAATGGAAAGGTTGGGCTTGAGTAAACACCTAAATATTTGTTCAACTCATCCGATGTAAGTTTTAAGGCTTCTTTAAATTCGGGAAGTTCATATTCTTTTCCAAAATATATACTCAATGTCCCTATAAGAATGTCGTTCATAGGCATCGCAACCCCATTTGATAAATATGTGACAGAAACTTTTTCATCAGGAAAATAAAATGCATTGGATTGGAAGCCATCTATTCCTCCGGTATGCCCAAAGGCTTTTCTCTCATAAAAAGGTACCTGAAAAAGCCCCATTCCTAAGCCTTTTTGAATTTCCATCATTTTATTCAATGATTTTTTATTTACAATTTTGTGATTAAAAAGACAATGAAGAAAAACATTTAAATCATTTGAAGTAGAAACGATTCCTCCAGCACCCATCGGTACACTCATGTCAGTTTCTGTTGCTAGCTCCCATCCATTTAGCATATTATATGACAAAGCTTCATCATGTTTTGTGTCGATTTTGGATCCAAAGTATGTATATTCTAATCCACAAGGTTGGATTATGAATTCATTAAGAAGTTTCGAAAAACTTTTCCCCGTTACTTCTTCGGCAATAAAAGAGAGCAGAACAAAATTAGCGTTGGAATATTCTGTTTTTTCATCAGGTTCAAAAACGGTTCCATAGTTAACAATTTTTTGAACAAGTTCTTCTTTTGATATAGGACTTTCCATCCATGATATATAATCTTCGGCATTGGTAAAATTATAAATACCGCTTCGGTGTTTTAAAAGATGCTTAATGGTTATTTTATGGGCATTTGTAATTTCCGGGAAAAATTTTGCCAGTTTTGTGTCCAGAGAAAGTTCATCTTGTTCTACAAGTTTCATAATAGTAGTTGCCGTAAATGTTTTAGAAATAGAGCCAATTCTAAATTTTGTGTTTTTATTGATGGGTATTTGATCTTTAATATTTAAATATCCAAAGGCGCGTTGATAAACCTCTTTGCCATCTTCAAATATTGAAATACTGCCCATTCCTTTATTATTATCTTCGATAATAAAGAATAAACGATCCATTTTGGATTGGTCAAAATCTTGAGCCACTGTGTTTAAGCTAACGAATAGTGCCAGTACTAATGTTTTGATTTTCATGTTTTTTGTTTATTATAGTTATTAAAATGATTTTTTAGTATGACGAGTTTATTGTTGCTCAAGTTACAGATTTTTTTTAATGGATTAAATTCTTGAAATGGGCATTAAATTTTTAGTATCTTGTAACCTAATCTATCTTTAAGGCGTCATAAAGGTAAATATTTGGGTTTTGAAGCAGGAAAAACATTATATACAAAGAGTGCTTAGCGGAGATGTAAATGCATTTAGTTACCTGGTTGATATGCATAAAGGAATGGTGTATACCATTGCTTTAAGAATGTTAAAGAATCCTGAAGATGCCGAGGAACTTGCCCAGGATATATTTGTAAAAGCTTTTAAATCGCTGGACCGTTTTAAGTTTGAATCAAAATTTTCAACCTGGTTATATCGAATAACATATAATGCAGCGATTTCAAGTTTAAGAAAAAAAAGAATGGAAACGGCAGATATTGAAAACGTTCAGCTTCCCGAAAGTGAAGTGTTAGACAGTTATAATGCCATTTCCGAATTAAAAAATAATGAGCAAAAAATATATGTAAAACAAGCAATTGAGCAGTTGAGAGATGAGGATGCATTAATGATTACCCTTTATTATTTAGATGAAAATTCTATTGATGAAATAAGTGTAATAACCGGTTTTACAATCTCAAACGTAAAAGTTAAATTGCACCGTGCAAGGAAACGT
>CAZSIC010000070.1:0-18558 GCA_964606845.1 uncultured Bacteroidales bacterium | reverse complement strand
GTAAGAGCCTGAATAAGTTTCAAAGCGCTCATCAAAATGGATTTCATGTAAAGGCTGTAAATAGTAACGATCTAAAACCTCATCATCTTCATCTCGAAACTCTTCAACGATTTTTTGTATTTTTTTTCCAACATTATCTGCACTCTCATTCTCGTTCAATGTTAAATAAGTTCCAAAACCTGAAATAACAGTTCCCCAACTATCGTATTCGAATTGAAAAAAAGCATCGGAGAGTGAGCTCCACGACAATATCATGGTATACGGAATGTGCGAAGTCCTTGGTGGATTTTCAACAACTCCTTTTACCTGCAATAAAATGGAGTCTTTCACCCTCACTGTTTTACCTAAAGCCTGCTCAACACCACCAAAATATTTCTCAGCAATATTTTTAGTCAGGAAAAGATTATTTGGATGTTTTAGATCCTCAGACGACCCACTAATGAACTTTAAGTCAAATACTTTAGTGTAATTAGTATCAACAAAAAATATTCCTTGTTCAAGATACTTTTCTTCTCCAACTCTCAATAATTCTTCGTAATGATAATATATTTGTGTAACATAATTGTGCCCGGTTAAATTTTCTTTTAATGCTGAACTTAAAGGAACAGGTACAGCACAATCAAACTGTTCATGATCATTCTTTGAGTTTTGAGTAACCACGCGATAAATATTTTCATAATTGGTATGATGTTTATCGAAACTTAACTCGTATTTAATAAATAAAAATATGATAATTACACTGGTTAAACCAATGGCCAGCCCAAAAATATTGATTAACGAAAATACTTTATTTCGGGTTAATACTCTTATGGAAGTTTGTATATAATTTTTAAACATGATTTCTTATTTTTATTCGTAGCGTAATGTATTGACCGGGTTAATATTACTTACTTTTAATGCCCTATAGGAAATTGTAATAATTGCAATAATATAAGCAATCAATCCGGAAATAATAAATGTACTCCAGGTAATATCGGTACGATAAGCGAATTGCTGCAACCATTCTTTTAATAAATAGTAAGCTACAGGCCAGGCTAAAACATTTGCAATTATTACCCATTTCGAGTATTGATAAAGAATAAGCTTTAAAATAGAGATGGTTTTGGCACCCATTACTTTTCGTATACCAATTTCTTTGGTTCGTAGTTCGGTAGATAAAGTTGTTAATCCCAATATTCCCAGGCTTGCAATTAAAATAGCAAGAATGGTTAAGGCAAGAACCACTTTTCCAAATTGTATTTCTGATTGATATATTTCTTTATATTGCTCATCAAGAAAAAAGTATTCAAAAGGTTCGTTTCCAGTTACATTAGCCCAGATTTTCTCTAATTGCGAAATATTATTATTATTCGTTTCAAAACGGATAAATAGATGATTCGAATAATTTTGCTGTGTGAAAATCAGTGGTTCAATAGGCTGATAAACAGTTGAAAAATTAAAGTCTTTTACCACGCCGATAACTTGATAATGAACGCTGTTACGCTCAATAACTTTCCCAATGGGATTACCCCAACCTGCAACATTGACAAGGGTTTCATTTACCACACAACTCTCTTTATCGGTTTGCATATCAGGATTAAAGTTACGCCCCTCTTTCATTCCAAACTCGAACACCGGAATATAATCTTCGTCAACATATAGTGCATTAAACATCATAGGCTTATCAGAACCTTCAGGAATATAACCATTGGAAGTTACACCCTTTCCGGGATAATTTGAACCCAATCCTGCCGTTTCTACCTGGGAAAGCCGAATCATTTGCTGTTTTAGCAACTCTTTATTTTTCAATGACTCAGAACCTTTTAAAGGTAATACCATTAAATTTTTGCTATTATAGCCGGGATCTCTTTTCTGAATATAATTTAACTGTTGATAAATAATAATACTACCAATAATTAATCCGATAGAAATAAAAAATTGAATGACCGTTAAAATATTGCTAAATGAAGCACGTTTGGGATTTTTATGTACTTTACCTTTAGCAATGCTTTCGATATTTAACCTGGAAATAAAAAAGGCAGGATAGCTTCCAGAAAGTATACCAATTATAATAACCAATACAGGTGTTAATAAAATAATCGGGATATTAGTCAGTGTATAAACTTCAATATGTTTGCCCATTAATTGATTAAAATGGGGTAACAGAACTTCTATTAAAATAATAGCAATAATGAAAGCAATAAATGTAATAAAAATTGCCTCGCTCAAAAACTGAGTTCGAATTTTCACATTATTAGCACCGGCAACTTTTCGTATACCAACTTCTTTTACTCTTTTTAAAGAGAGTGCAGAAGTTAAATTGGTAAAATTTATTCCTGCCAAAATTAAAATAGCAATAACACTAAAAATATATATACTCCTGAGATTTCCTTTTAGGGTTGAATCATACATTACTTCAGATGATAAATAAATATCAGCAAGTGGCTGTAAAAAAGGGGTAACTTTCCAGCCACTTTGTTCATATCTTTTATTAATTTTTTCATCATAAAAATCTAACAATTTATTTTCCAACTCATCAACATTAACATTTTTTTCCAGTAAAAAATAGGTGTAGTAACTCCAACCGCCATTCCAGTTAAAATGGTATTCCGGAATGGTTTGATACAAGGTGGCAAAAGAAAAAATGGCCGAAAATTGTAAATGACTATCAGGCGGAAAATCATCAATAATACCAGTAACCTTAAATTGATTTTCTTTATTAAAAGTAATAAATTCACCGATTGGATTTTGGTCTCCAAAAATTTTATGCGCTAAACTTTTTGTTAAAACAATTGTAAAAGGCTGATTTAATGCTGTTTCAGAATTTCCTTCTAATAAGGTATAGTCAAATACATCAAACAAAGCTGAATCAGAATAGGTTATATTCGATGCATTATAATTTTTTTCTTTATAGGTAAGAAACCCTTCACGGGGGGACATAAACCTCACAAAATGTTTGATTTCAGGAAATTCTTCTGCAATATCAGGCCCCATAATGGGCATGGTAATACTATGTTTTGATGATTCATTCGGTCGTTCATTTAAATGTATTAATCGATAAATATTATCTTTTTGATGATGAAATTGATCAAAACTTAACTCGTTATTAATATAAAACATAATTAATAAACTAACGGCAAGCCCTATTGATAATCCAATAATATTGATCAGGGCGTAAAATCTATTTCTAAATAAATTTCTAAATGCGGTCTTAATATAATTCCTAAACATATCAATTCATTTTTTTTAATTAGCAGGAACAACACCTATGCCACAAATTACAAAACGCTATTAATAAGATAGTTGGGAATATTCAACATTAAAATTAAATTATATTTATGTTTCGATTCGGAACACAAAATGTTTCAAAACGAGACACTTTTAATGATTAAATTTTTGTATCTTTATTTCCCTAAAGTTAAACGATTTTTATGATGAATGAAGGAAAAATTCTAGTTATTGATGACGACAAAGATATTTTATTGACAACAAAAATACTTTTAAAGAAAGAATTTAAAAATATAAAAACTGTTACTGCGCCTGATGAGATCATCCCTTTTATTGAAAAAGATATATTTGATGTTATTCTGTTGGACATGAACTTTACCACCGGAGCTACAAGTGGAAAAGAAGGGCTGTACTGGCTTAAAAAAATCATGGAAATTTCTCCTGAATCAATCATTATAATGATGACAGCCTACGGAGATATCAATCTTGCTGTAGAAGCGATGAAAATAGGGGCAACAGATTTTATTGTAAAACCATGGGAAAATAAAAAGTTTCTTGCCACTGTAAACAGTGCTTATAAACTTAGTATGTCGAAAAAAGAAATTAACAGGTTAAAAACAAAACAAGAAACGCTGGCCAAAGATATAGACCAGCCATTTACTACAATTATTGGAAAATCGGAACCCATAAAAGAACTATACAAAACGATTGAAAAAGTGGCCAGTACTGATGCTAACATTTTAATTCTAGGCGAAAACGGAACAGGAAAAGAGTTGGTTGCCCGGGAAATACACAGGCAATCAAAAAGAGCTAAAAATTTATTTATGAGTGTTGACCTGGGTGCAATCCCTGAAACATTATTCGAATCAGAGTTGTTTGGTCATGTTAAAGGTGCTTTTACAGATGCCAAAGAAGACCGCGATGGGCGGTTTATAGTAGCAAGCGGAGGAACTTTATTCCTCGACGAGATAGGAAACCTTTCTATGCCGCTACAAGCAAAATTACTTACAGCCATTCAAAATCAAGAAATTACACCTGTAGGCGCTAACACTCCCATAAAAACTGATATCAGATTAATATGTGCTACCAATATGCCTCTGTTAGAAATGATCGATAATAACCAATTCAGGCAAGACCTGTTTTTCAGAATAAATACCGTAGAAATACATTTATCTCCATTAAGAGACAGGCTTGAAGATATTAATCTATTAGCTAACCATTTTTTAAATTCTTTTAAAAAGAAATACCATAAACCACAATTACAATTAAATAGCGATGCATTAAAAAAACTAAAAAAATATAATTGGCCTGGAAATATAAGAGAGTTACAGCATATTATTGAAAGAGCAGTAATTATGAGCAGCGGAAATGTATTAAGCGCATCCAATTTTGTACTAGATATATCCGATAAATCATCATACAACAAAAACAACCTGAATCTTGAAGATATTGAAAAGCAAGCCATTGAAAAAGCACTGAAAAAACATAGTTTCAATGTAAGTGCTGCTGCCAAAGAGCTTGGCTTAGGAAGAACCACCATGTACCGTAAAATGACAAAATATGGTTTTTAAAAATACTTTTAGGGCAGGACTGGTTATCAGAGCAGTTTTGCTTGCAATAGCAATATTTGCAACCATTTATTCAGCCTACAAAAATGAATGGTATGTAACAACCGCTGTATCGGCTATAATATCTGTAATAATGATAATCTTTATTATTAGATATGCCGAAAAATATAAACGAGGATTGACTGACTTTCTTGTATCCATAAAATCACGCGATTTTATCAGCTCATCTAGTAATATTGTCGATAAAGATTCAAAAGACCTGCTCAAATATGCTTACCAGAACATTGTAAGCGAATTTCAGAATATACGGATCGAAAAAGAAGTGCACTATCATTATTTAAAAACCATTATCGAACACATAAAAGTAGCTTTACTTAGTTTTAATGACAAAGGCGAGATTCTGTTTATTAATCATTCGGCCAAACATTTGCTAAATCGTAAAAATCTTAACCACATCAAAAATATCCAGACCATAGATAATAAACTTTACCAATTAATTGTTAATATCAAATCTGGAAATAGTGAATTAATTAAACTAAAACTTGGGCAGGAGTTAATGCACTTATCGGTATATGCTACCGAAATAAAATTATTAAAAAAACGGGTAAAAGTTATTTCACTTCAGAATATTAAAGAAGAACTGGAATTTCATGAGCTCGAATCGTGGCAAAAATTAATCAGGGTATTAACTCATGAAATAATGAATTCTGTAACTCCCATTTCGTCATTAAGTACAGCCATTAACGAGTTTTTCGATGACATTAAAAATCAAAGTAACGGTTTTACTACAATCAATAAAGATGACCTTGATGATATGCTGTCGAGCCTTAAAACCATTGAAAACAGAAGCAAAGGATTGCTAAAGTTTGTATCAACCTATAAACAATTAACACGCATACCGAAACCTGATTTTAAAGAGGTCAATTTAATTGAGTTAGTAAACCATTGCTATACTTTATTAAAACAAAATATTGCTCAAAACGATATTACATTTCATATTAATTGCTCAGAGCAAAAACAAATCATGGCATCTGTTGATTACGACCAAATTGAGCAGGTAATTATCAATTTATTAATAAATGCAATTGATGCTGTAAAAGAAAAAAATCATAGGGAAATTAATGTTAAAATTATACCGGGAAAAAATAATCATCCCCGGATTTCAATTATAGATAATGGCAAAGGAATTGATGCAGAATCGCTAGATAAAATTTTCATTCCTTTTTATACTACCCGTAAAGAAGGTTCAGGAATAGGTTTAAGTTTATCACGACAAATTATGCGAATGCATAAAGGTTCTATAAAAGTTAACACAGAGCCAGGGCAAGGGAGTGAATTTATTTTAGAATTTTAAAAATAATTATCTAATTGTATCTCATCACTGCATTTTATTATTAATCAGGAGAGGCTTTGTTTGAATAATTTTGTATTACCAAAATTTAATTTTCCCGGCTGCATACCAGCACATACGTAACAATACCAAGCCATGTTTAAACCTGGATATATTGGTATCACCATACTTTCTTTCACGATAACGGATAGGTAAATCTATTATTTTAAGGTTTAATTTATAAGCTCCAAAAAGTAAATCAAAATCACCAAAGGGATCAAATTCTCCAAAGAATTTTCGATTCTTTTGTAAACGAAGATAGTCATCCCTTAACATTACTTTTGTTCCACATAAAGTATCCTTAATAGGTTGTTCCAACATCCAACTAAAAAGCAAACTAAAAAATTTATTGCCCATCGTATTTAATAAACGCATAGCTTCTTTTTCCATCGGATAAACCAATCGGGAACCGTTGATAAAATCACCTTTCCCAGAAACTAAAGCATCGTAAAATTTAGGCAAATCTTCGGGTGGCACCGTTAAATCTGCATCTAATATCATTAAAACATCACCTTTGGCTATAGCGTATCCCTTACGAACGGCATCTCCTTTTCCTTTACCATCTTGCCTGGCAATTTTTATATCATGTGTATCTTTATATTGTTGTTGCACCTTTTGTATCGTTTCCCAGGTATTATCTGTTGAGTTACCTTCAATAAAAATTATTTCAACATGTTTTCCGAATTTTGGGATTCTTTTTATGGCATTTTCGATATTTCCACTTTCATTCCGCGCTGGAATCACAATTGAGGTAGAGAATTGATTATTATCCAGAGGTTTTTGATTATAAAATAAAGGTCGGGCATTAATAAATTTATTTACACATAAAAGATTAAAAATCGGTAACCTAGCTAAAAATCGATTTACAAAATAAGAAATAAGAGGGATATTTATAGGTAATAAAAGACTTCGTGTCGTTCTAAAAGCTTCGAAATCTCCAAGATATAGTATATTTTCAATGTCTTGTTTTGATAACCAGTTTTTTTGAGGAGTTTGCTTTTTTAAGCCTACAAATTCTGCAGTTTTTAATAACGGTTCCCAAAGTTGATTATAATACGAAATTATTACTTTTGTTTTATTATGGCATACCGTTTTTATTGAATTTAAAACATCCAAAACATTATCAAAATACCCAATAACACCTGTTAAAAGTATAATATCAAATTGTTTATCCAATATAATTTTTTCTGCAAGCATATGATGGAATTCAATCTCAGGGTGTTTTTCTTTTGCAATTTTAATCATTTCTAAACTAAAGTCGATTCCTGTTTTTTCGGCTCCTTTTAATTCGGCCAACGAATCTCCTGTTCCACAACCAACTTCTAAAACTGTATCATTATCTTGAATATAATAATTACAATAGGTAATAATATTTTTCCAGTAATATTTATATTTTTTCCTGTATTTAGAATATCTAGAAGCCTGCTGTTCAAAATATTGAAGTAATTCTTTTGTTCGTTTTGACTTAATTTCGATCATATATAAATATTTTGAAATAATTGTAATATAAACAAAAGTAAAAAATATAAGTAATGTTTTAACACATTAATCATTTAATTGATCAGGAAAAGCAATAAAATAAAGGCCTAAGAAAGAAATTAAAGCACGAATAATATAGGTTATAAGTCCAAGAGCAACAGCTAAATTAACATCAACTAAAAGAAATTTTGACGCATAAACAAAAACAAGTTCTCTGGAACCAAATCCTCCCAAAGTAACAGGAATTGCAAATAATATTCCAGATATTAAGAATAAAAACCAATAATCATAAAAATGCTCTGTTAATCCTAAACTAATCAGTATAAAATGCGCTGATAAAAGTTGTAAGAATTGAATAAAAACTGACAAAACTGAGCTTTTAGGTAAAGTTTGAATAAAATCGTTGAAAAAAAGTTTTAATATAAAATAATAAATAATATAAAAAACAGGAATTAAGAAAAATAGGTAGTTTTTGAATTTGAAATCTAAAGAAGTAAAAATTATAACAATAAAGACTAACACTATTAATCCAAATAACCCGCTAATTCTGTTTAATATTGTTGCCCAAATGACTGATTTTAATTTTGCTTTATGCTTTCTCTTTAACCAGTATATTTTGTATGCATCACCTCCAATCCCACCTGGTAAAAATAAATTGTAAAACATCCCAAGTAAGTATAGCTTTAGATTTTTAATATTACTTAAATACAACTGTTTTGCACGAAAAAAAATATTCAACCGGTAAGATTCAACAATTTTTGATAATGCAAGAATTACCAGGGATAGTATCAAATAATATAAATTAATATTAGATAAGTAACTATATAATTCATGTAAATTTATTTTGCGAACAACAATCCATATTGCTAAACATGTAATAAATAGCTTAAAAATAAATTTGAATATTCTTTTCTGTTTTCCTTTTTCCATTTTTAAAATTCTGAAAAATTGTTTCTAATTTTTAAACTTCATTAAATATTCTTTGATTTTGTTGTCCAGTATGTTATCATTTAAACGTGTTGAAGTATCGAAAGATTTATTAATAATTTTAACATCCTTTTCATTAAAAACAATCTTTCTTTTTAGCTTATTAATTAACTCATATTGTATCTTAGCAGGGTTTTCGCAAAATTCATCGTAATCAATAGTATAAAAGGATTCTTTGTCCAAGGCATTAATTTGTTTATTCAATTTTTTTTCTAGCTCAATAAACTGAGATGTAGCAGCTTCAGTAATATTTTGATAACTATTGGTATCAAAATATTTATGTGGATATAAACCCCATAACAATTTACTATTAGCACCAAAAAAATCTTCACTTGCCTTTATTGTTGAGCGTATAACTGCAACAGGGTCTCTTTTGACTATAATGAAAAAAGCATTGTAAAAAAGTTTATCAAAATAAGATATAAGTAGGGTATTTCTATTATTTTTTGTTAATAATGGCTTATTACAAGCCTTAAATAAACCCGAAAAGTATTTTTTCAGATGATTAGATTTATTGTTGGGAATATGATCAGGTGCAAGATAATGGTTACTCCCGAACCACCGATCCCATAATTCATAGCTGTCCCCAACAGTAAAAAGTCCCGGAGAGATCCCATAGAAATTTTTATAATTATGGCTGTATGGTGTTTTTTTATAAAAACGAAGAAAAAATTTGTGCACAATGAGCGATGAACGCTTAAAGATAGCATTTAAATTACCAATAGGATGAAATGGAAATGTTTGTTCAATAAATTGCGAAACAAGCGTAGAGCCAGTTCGTTGTAAACCAACTACAAATATTATCGGAATAGCAGGATTAGGTTTTAATTTATAAAACAACCGTTCTACCAAAAACAAGATATAATCGACAGGGATTAATAATAATTGCAGAAATTTAAACCATAAAATAAATCTCGAAGCCTGATTGAAACTGATTAAAATTCTTTTTAAAATAAAAAAATTTTTTTTAAATCGTATTTTAAATTTTGTAAAATCTGCTCCTTTACTCATGAGATAATTTAATAAACAATTTCAAACAGGTAAGCTTTCTCATCAACACCAATCTGCTTAACAAAACGGATCTTTCGTGGATATTTTTGCTGTATATAATATAAATAGCGTTTTACTGTATTAATTGTATGCTCTGTTTTTTGATTAGGATATTTTCGTAAACTAGCCATAATAACATACTTCACATTGTTATCTTTTAAATCTTTCAATAATTCATCAGGATCCTTGGTTTCAATTCGATAAATACCATGAAATTTTCGCTTTGCATAAATAAAAGAAATACTCGGTTTTCGGCAGGCAATTAACAAATCTTCAGGAATATTTTTTGCAGACCACTGGCTCATTTTTATATAATTAATCCAGTCAGGTGTCATCCCATAAAATTCATTACCAGATAAATGACTCATTAAATAATCTTCGTTCCTATTTACCTTGTCAACTGTAACCTTGAGATTTGAGAAAAATAAAATAACTATTAAAACCGGAAATAAACCCTGAATTATTTTGAAGGATTTGATTTTTGACAGATAGTAAATACCTGAAAATAAAAATAAAAATATTAATGGCAGATATATAATAATCAATCTTGACTGATCCCAACGGGCTTGGACTATAATAAATGTTATTCCCACTAAAACAGCCAGGTATATACCTGTAAATAATAAATATCGATTTTTCTTAAATGCAAAATATATAGCAAAAATAAATAATACATAAATCAATATAGTTAAAAACACTTTGGTATCAGTTGCTTCAGGCCTAAAACCAATAAACCTAAAAAAATGTTTCGACAGGTATAAATTAGAATTATCCCAAAACCGATTTATAAAGCCAACTAAATCTTCATTGCCTTTTGAAACAACAAAAGGATCTTTTTGCATTAAACGACTAATTTGAGTGTCAAATTGCGAGCCTGAGACATTAAACAAGAATTTTTTTATAATACCATAAATACCATAATTAATTAAAAAACCACCCGTTGAAAATACTAACGCTTTCCATCGCATCATAATAATAAAAAATAAAATTACAGCCAAAAAAGCACCGTAACCAATTGAACGGGTAAGTCCTAATGAAAGAATTAATGTGCCTAATAATAAATATTTTCCCCAATAGGATTTAATATTAGGACTATATTCAACAGACACAAAAAATTTGAAAAAATAAAGGAAAAAAAGTGCCTGTAACATCATAAAAAAGGCCTCGGAATAAGTTTGGCTGCTATAATAAAGCAAGTACCCATTAAAAGATATGATAATAAGAACAATAACTAACAAAAAAGATGATACCGAACCTTTAAAAGCTTTATAAAACAGATAAAGATGAGTTAAGATTGAAACAAGGGATATCGATTTTAAAAGCGTAATATTTAGTCCAAAAATAAAAATAAATAAACTTAAAAATATTGGATAAAGCGGGCCCTGAAAGGTTGGAAACCTTAACTCTTTTATAAAGTCATAAGCTCGTAAAATATAAGCAGAATCGTCACCGGCTTCACTAACTCTAAAATTAAACAATAAAAAGGAAAACAATAAGGTAAAGAAAAATGAAATTAACAAGAAAAGCTTACCATTCTTATCAAAAAATAGATCAAGGCTATCGAGTAAATCATAAGTTTTTTTTATTCTTCTCTTATTTTTTTTTCGTTGGGGCTTGTTAGGTTTTGACATATATATAATTACATTAAATGATAATTATCATGAAGCCATCCAAATAATACTAAAACTTTAGCATAAAATCAGCCATTTAGCACAAATTTAAAAATATATTGAAAAATACGGTAGAATATTGTAAATAAAAAAAGCGGGAATTTTTCCCGCTCTAAAATTAACTAGTCATTGCTTAACTTACGAAATCTTAATTTCTTTTCGTGGTTTTTCTTTTGCCTCTTCGCGTTTTGGAATACTAACATTCAATATTCCATCTTTATGAGTAGCTTTAATTTTGTCCTGGTCAATGCTTTCAGGCAAACTAAATGAACGCTTAAATGATGAATAGCTAAATTCTCTTCGAACATATTGCTCGCTTTCATCTTCATCTTTTGCCTCTTTTTCCGATGAAATGGTTAATACATTATTATCTAAGTCAATTTTAAAATCATTTTTAGACAACCCAGGAGCTGCTACTTCAATTTTAAATTCATCCTTATTTTCCAATACATTTATTTCAGGTATTGTTTTGTTAACAGATGAATCAAAAAAGTCAGACATAAAGTCTTTGCCAAATACATCATCGGTAAAACCAGGCAAAAATCTTGAATTTCTTAACATTGGTATCATAGCTTAACCCTCCTTTTTTTAGTTAAACATTTGATTGATTTTTATTTATATCATATCAAAACACATACCAATTGAAAAAATAAATAAAAAATACGCCTTTTTGTCATTAATAAATAATAAAAACAAGTCAATATGTCGTAACAGCAATCCAAACCAGGCAAATAATCGACAAAATAATTTAGTAAAAACATTTTACAAATAATTACTTCTTTTTACTTTTACAAGTAATCAATTATTTAATCAAGCCATGAAAATATATCTCGATTATAATGCCACAACGCCCATTGATAAGGAAGTGGCACAGGCAATGCAACCTTATTTATCAGAATACTTTGGAAACCCATCCAGCGCACATAGCTTCGGAATAGAAACAAAAAAAGCTATAGAAAATGCCCGAAAGCAAGTTGCAAACTTAATTCATTGCAAACCACATGAAATTATTTTTACCAGTGGTGGATCCGAATCAAATAATTATGCCATAAAAGGAATTGCCTATGCTTATGAAAACCGGGGTAATCATATCATTACATCCACCATTGAACACCCTGCTGTTTTTGAAGTGTGTAAGTATCTTGAAAAAAAAAGATTTAAAATATCTTATATTCCGGTAGATGAATATGGAACCATTGATATAAAAAAGCTGGAAAAAGAAATCTCCAAACAAACTATTTTAATAACAGTAATGCATGCCAACAACGAAATTGGAACCATCCAGCCCATTTCAGAAATAGCAAAAATTGCTAAAAAGTATGGTATTTATTTTCATACCGATGCTGCACAATCTACAGGAAAATACCCGGTAGATGTTAAAGAACTGGGAGTAGATTTACTATCCATTGCCGGACATAAACTTTATGCACCCAAAGGAATTGGCGCTTTATATATTAAAGAAGGAATTCAGTTGGAAAAACTAATTCATGGTGCAGATCATGAACTAAACAAAAGAGCTGGAACCGAAAATGTGTTGGAAATTGTGGGGCTTGGTAAAGCTTGTGAAATAGCACAAAGGTATATGTATCGTAACATTACCCACATGCAAAGTATGCGCAACCTGCTGTATCAAAACCTAAAAAATAAAATCTCGGACATCAAATTAAATGGCCATCCGGAAAACAGGTTACCCAACACGCTTAATGTAAGTTTCCCAAAAATTGAAGCCAACATTTTATTAAATGAAATTGAATCTAAGGGCATTGCTGCCTCAGCAGGTGCAGCTTGTCATACAGATAATATTGATGTTTCTCCTGTTTTAACAGCCATTAAGCTAAACACTGATTATGCCATGGGAACCATCCGTTATTCAGTGGGTAAAAATACAACCGAAGATGATATAAACAGGGCTTCCAAAATTATTATCGAAACGGTAAAAAAATTACAGTCGAATGAAAAAAGGGAATTCACATATGATATTTCAAACATATCAAATATTAAACTAACCAGTTTTACCCAGGGTTTAGGTTGTGCATGCAAACTAAGGCCTCAGGAATTAGAAAAAATATTAAAAGATATTCCTATTGCTCAAGATGCCAACATCTTAATTGACACAAAAAATTCAGACGACGCGGCGGTATATAAAATTAACAACGAAACAGCTCTGGTTCAAACTTTAGATTTCTTCACTCCTATTGTCAACAATCCTTACGATTTTGGGGCCATAGCAGCTGCCAATGCTTTAAGTGATATTTATGCTATGGGGGCAAACCCCATTTTTGCATTAAATATTGTTGGTTTCCCCTCAAACCGTTTACCGATGGAAGTATTGCAACAAATCCTAAAAGGAGCGCATGATAAAGTATCAGAAGCTGGTATAAGCATTATCGGCGGACATACCATCGACGATCCCGAACCAAAATATGGAATGGTAGTTAGCGGTATTGTTCATCCCGACAAAATATTAAGCAATGCCAATGCCAAAGAAGGAGATGCCATTATTTTAACCAAACCCATTGGACTGGGAATTATTACAACAGCGATTAAGCGAGGATTAGCTGACAAATCTGTCGAAGATAATGCCATTGCTATTATGAAAGCGTTAAATAAAACCGCTGCCGATGTAATAGCAAATTTTGATATAAATGCTTGTACCGATGTTACCGGTTTTGGACTTTTGGGCCATTTAAGCGAAATAACACAAGCTAGTAAAATTAACGCAGAGTTATTCTGTAACAAAGTACCAATAATTAATGAAACCTGGGATTTTGCAACAAGTAATATCATTCCGGGCGGCACAAAAAATAACTTAGCCTATTTTTCCAAACATATCGAATGGAAAGAGCAAATTTCCGAAATTGAGAAAATCATACTATCAGATGCTCAAACTTCCGGAGGATTATTATTTGCTGTTTCTCAAAATAAAAAAGAACAGGTATTAAAAAAATTAAAAGAAGCTGGTATAAAAGAGGCCTCGCATATTGGTAATATTACAAAAAAAGGATTTGGAAAAATTGTTATTCAAAAATCATAAAAACAAAATCAATCTTTATGCGTTTAATTTTTATAATGATTAAAGATTGTAAGTTATGAAAAAAATACTTTTAACATTTGGTTTAATTTTGTTTATATCAATCCAACTTTCAGCACTGGAGAAAATTCCTGAACTAAACCAGCAAATTGTAGAATATGTAAAAACAGTGATAGGAAAAAAAGTTGACAGGGGCGAATGCTGGGATCTAGCCTATCAGGCCTTAAAAAGAGTTGATGCTGATTGGGACAAAGCGTTTGTTTATGGTAATCCTGTTGACCCCAAAAAAGATAAAATTTTTCCGGGAGATTTAATCCAATTCGAAAATATTGTGGTTAAATACCAGCAAGGGAACACCTTTTATACCGAAACGATGGGACAACACACGGCTATTGTTTATGAAGTTAAGAAAAAAGGAGTTTTTGAAATTGCGCATCAAAATACACAATTCTCGGGTAGAAAAGTTGGCCTGAGCACACTGGATATAAACACGGTGGTTGAAGGTAATATGTTTTTTTACCGTCCCACAAAAAAACTTAAAAACAATGAATAACAGATGGAACCTGAACAATAAAAAAGCGCTTATTACAGGAGGAACAAAAGGTATAGGAGCATCAACAGCAAAAGAGTTCATCAAGCTTGGAGCAGAAGTTGCCGTTGTAGCACGCAATGAAAAAGATTTTATTAAGTTAAAAAATGAGATTGAAAACAAAGATCAAATCTCATTTATCCAGGCTGATGTAAGCCAAATAAAAGACATTGAAAATATAACTGAAATTATCAATAAACAATGGGGAGCGTTGGATATCCTTGTGAATAATGCCGGAATGAATATCCGTAAAAAAACAATCGATTATACCTATGATGAATATGAAAAAATTATTCATACCAACCTTAGGTCTGCATTTGAACTTAGCAGACAAGCTTACCCTTTGTTAAAAAAATCAAAACAGGGTAACATTATTAACATTTCTTCGGTTGCCGGACAAACGTATCTGCGAACAGGTGCCATTTATGGCCTGACAAAGGCTGCTATGATCCAGTTAACCAAAAACCTGGCAGGAGAATGGGCTGCCGATGGAATCAGAGTTAATGCTGTGGCTCCATGGTATATTAAAACCCCGCTGGCTGAAATGGTTTTAAAAAATAAAGAATACTATAACGAAGTAATTAGCCGCACACCATTACAAAAAATTGGAGAACCAGAAGATGTTGCTGCTACCGTTGCGTTTTTATGTATGCCTGCTGCTGCATTTATAACCGGTCAGTGTATTAGTGTTGACGGTGGTTTTACAATTTACGGTTTTTAATATATCTGCTTTTAATCATTTTTTATCCATAAATATTAATTGTTTAACACATAAAAAATGTTAAACCTTTTCTATAGTCTTGGGTCTTTTTTATGAATTGTTTTTTTTAACTATTTTTGGTTCTATAATTAGATGATATCCATTTTTTATGAAGCATAAAATTCAAAAACCCAACCCTGACTCAGACTTAATTCCTCCATCACCAAGCCGGCGAGAGTTTCTAAAACTTTGCACTTTCTTAGGAGGAGGTGTTTTACTTTCTGGAGGTTTATTAAGTTGCCTTGAGGGCAACAAAGATATTCCGGTAGAAATACTTGAACAAAAGGGAGATGTAACCATTGTCCGGGCCGGATGCCCTGCTCATAATTGCGGAGGACGTTGCGTTTTGAAGCTTCATATAAAAAATAATAAAATTATAAGAATTGAAACCGACGACCGGGAAAATGACACCCTTGCTGACCCACAGCTCAGAGCCTGTATCAGAGGACGTTCTTACAGAAGGCGCCAATATCATCCCGACCGGTTAAAATACCCTATGAAAAGAGTTGGCGTAAGAGGCGAAGGGAAATTTGAGCCCGTTTCGTGGGACGAAGCATTGGATTTATTAGCAAATCAAATTAAACGAATAAAAGAAAAATATGGAAATTCAGCCATTCTTGTACCTTACGGAACCGGAAGCTACAATCAGTTAAATGGCCGGCAAACGGCAGCCAGGTTTATGAACTTAATTGGAGGTTCACTTGGATATTACAACAGTTATAGCTGGGCCTGTATTTCAAAAGCAACACCTTATGTATATGGAACTTCCGTTACCGGAAATCAACGGCAAGACTGGATAAACAGTAAATACATCATTATGTGGGGATGGAATCCTGCTGAAATGCGTGACGGTACAAACAGTGAATTTTTTATAAAGAAAGCACGTGAAAACGGAGCCAAAGTGATTTGTATTGATCCACGTATGAGCATGAGTGCGGTGGCTTTAGCCGACGAATGGATTCCAATTCGCCCGGGTACCGATGTTGCTATGATGAGCGCAATGGCTTATACCATTATCAAAAATGATTTGCACGATCGAAATTTCATAAAAAAATGTTGTATAGGTTTTGATAAATCACAAATGCCCAATGGGTGTGAAGATGAAGAAAGTTATTCTGACTATATTTTTGGCACAACCGATGGTATTCCTAAAACCACTGAGTGGGCAGAAAATATCTGTGGTTTACCCGCCAAAACCATTGAACGAATAGCTCTAGAATATGCTACACAAAAACCATCTGTCCTTTATCAGGGATACGGAATGCAGCGAAGAGCATATGGCGAACAGGTTGTAATTGCTGGATGTGCTTTACCTGCAATCACTGGAAACGTTGGAGTTTCAGGCGGATGGGCAGGTGGATTAGCCCTCCAGGCTGATGACGGTGGCCCTTTTTGGAATGTTTTTCCTACAGGCAGTAATACTGTTAAAGCCAGAATTCCGGTATTTTTATGGACTGAAGCTATTCTTAGAGGAAAAAAAATGGGTTATGAAGATGGCGTTCGAGGTGTAAAAAAACTCGATAATAACATAAAACTTATCTGGAATGTTGCTTCCAACATACTCATTAATCAACATGCAGATACAAACAGATCTGCTAAGATTCTTAAAGACACCAACCTTGTAGAGTTTATTGCCGTACAGGATCAGTTTATGACACCTTCAGCTAAATTTGCCGATTTGGTTCTTCCCGTTTGTACTCAAATGGAAATGTGGGGATTGGAAGATGGATGGAAATACGGCGACGAAGTAATTATTATGCCTAAAGTGCACGAGCCTCCATATCAAACGAAAAGCGACTATCAAATTTGTGCAGAATTAGCGGATAGATTTGGAGTAAAAGAAGAGTTTACACAAAACAGAACCGAAAGAGAATGGATCGAATGGGCCGTTGAAAGATATAAAAATACAAGATTTCCAAATATTCCTAACCTTGATAAACTGGAACAAAAAAATACCGGTGTATATTCAAAACCAATTGATAAACCTGCGATTGCTTTTGAGAATTTCAGAAAAAGTCCTGAGAAATATCCTTTAAAAACTCCCAGTGGCAAAGTTGAACTTTTTTCTAAGACTCTTTTAGATATGGGAAAACCCGACACCATTCCTGCTGTTCCAAAATATATTCAGGAATGGGAAAGCCCTTTTGGAGAAGAATCAAAAAAATTTCCCTTACAAGCCCTTGGACACCATTATATGGCAAGAGTACATTCAACCCACGATGGAATTGACTGGCTTGATGAGGCTTTTCCTCAACGGATTTTCATTAACCCGATAGATGCAAAAAACAGAGGAATACAAAATGGAGATGAAGTATTAATTTATAACAACAGAGGCAAAATAAGAATTCCATGCCGGATAACACCTAAAATAATGCCCGGAGTAGTTAATATTCCACAGGGTGCCTGGTGGAATCCTGATCAGGAAGGAGTTGACCGCAGAGGAAATATAAATGTACTAACATCACATCAATGGACTCCTTTAGCTTATGGAAATGCACAACATACCATCATGGTAGAAGTAGAAAAAATATAAAAATCAACGAATATGGCTAAGCAATGGGCTTTTTATTTTGATTCATCAAAATGTTCAGGTTGCAAAACCTGCCAGGTTGCCTGTAAAGACAAACATGATTTACCTTCAGGAATCAGATGGAGAAATGTATATGAAGTGGCCGGTGGTAACTGGGAGCACAAAGAAGAAAACTGGATTTCAAATATTCGGTCATACCATATTTCTATGGCATGTAACCATTGTAAAGACCCCATTTGCATGAAAAAATGTCCCAATAATGCCATATACAAAACCGACGATGGACTGGTTTTAATT
>CAZSIC010000069.1:0-18720 GCA_964606845.1 uncultured Bacteroidales bacterium | reverse complement strand
ACCTGCCTTACAAGCAGGGGGTCACTGGTTCGAATCCAGTATCTCCCACAATAACCTCGGCATAAGTCGGGGTTTCTTTTTATATGGAAATATATTACTTCTACATATTGTATTCTGATAAATTAGATAAATATTATTTCGGTCATACATCAAATTTAGGTGAACGTCTAAAAAAACATAATACCAATCATAAAGGATTTACCGGAAAAGCAGATGATTGGAATGTTGTTTATACAGAAACTTATTCTACAAAAGAATTGGCATATACCAGAGAACGGCAGGTTAAGAAATGGAAAAGTAAAATACGTATTAAAGAATTAATAGCGAAACCTTCCTTCGGCAGATAGGTTAAATTACCGGCTGGAAGCCGGTGATCCATACAAAATCCTTAGAGTTGCAGAAAAGGCCAGAAATGTAATTATTAACAACCGGCATTTTTTTACCGCCTGCTTTGGCTGGAGAATATAGGGATGTACCTGCTGAAAATAGAATTTTTATGGCCTTAAGTGGAGTAGTATTTTTTCGAGAACATTACCGAAAAGTGGTAATGTTCTCGAAATTTTACTAATTACTTTGAAATGATGAAAGAATTTAGTATTTTTTCGAGATTATTACCGAAAAGTGGTAATGTTCTCGAAATTTTATTAAGATGACTGTAGCTGAAATTATAGATGAATTATTAAGTCATGAAGAATACTCTTTTTCCTGGAATGAAATTATACAAAAGTCAACAAAACCAGAAATAGCATTAAGAAGAGAGCTATCCAGGCTTGTTGAAAAGGGAATGGTAATAAATCTTAGAAAAGCATTTTATCTGATAATTCCACCAAGGTATAAGAAACTAGGTATATTGCCGATTGAACTGTATATAGATAAATTGTTTAAATATCTTCAAAAAGATTATTATTTAGCACTTTATTCAGCTGCAAAATTTCATGGTGCAGGGCACCAGCAAATACATAAGAATTATGTAATAACAGAATTGCCCCCGTTATTAAGAATTAAAAGGGAAGATATTATTATTGACTTCTTTCATATTTCCAATTGGCCTAAAAAGAATATTATAAAAAAGAAATCGGATGCAGGATATTTCAATGTATCATCTCCGGCATTAACCATGGTTGACATTGTTCACCATCATAGAAAGTTAGGGGGATTGAACAGAACCTTTACTGTATTGGAAGAACTAATTGAAGAAGTAACAGTGAATGATATAAAAGAACTACTATCATGGTACCCTTTTAAAAGTACTATACAACGAACAGGATATTTATTAGAAGAATTATTAGCAGATCAATCTTTGGTAAATATTTTTTATAAATTTTTTAAAAAAAATAACTTTTATCAAATACCCTTAAGTCCTCAAAAAGAAAAATCTGGATCCATAAACGAGAAATGGAAAGTTGATATGAATGTTGAACTAGAAAGTGATTTGGCATGATACCAAAACCATATATAGCCAAATGGCAAGATACAGCGCAATGGAAGAGTTTTGCACAAGTAGAGCAGGATTTAATTATTAGTAGGACGTTAATTGCTCTATATAATGATGAGACTATTAAAAAGAGTTTAGCTTTTAGGGGTGGTACAGCATTATATAAGTTATATTTAACACCAGCACCAAGATATTCAGAAGATATAGACTTAGTTCAAATTGAAGTTGGGCAAATAAAACCGATACTCCAAAAAATTAAAAAGGTAGTTGATTTCTTTGAAGAAAGTAGGGTTGTTATGCCAAAGAAAAATAATAATACAATATTGTACAGGTATAATACTGAACATGAAAATGAACGAAAGAGATTAAAAATTGAAATTAATTGCAGAGAACATTTTAATGTATTGGGATGGAATGAAGTTCCTTTTAAAATGGAAAATGATTGGTATACCGGTGAAGCAAAAATCACAACTTATCATTTGAGTGAGCTGATTGGGACTAAGGTAAGAGCATTATATCAAAGGAAAAAAGGAAGAGACTTGTTTGATTTATATTATGCAAGCCAATATCTGGATTTAAATTATGAAGAGATTATTCATTGCTATAATGAATATATGAAGTTTGTGGTAAAAAAAGTTCCAACTAAAAAGCAGTTTATTAGAAATATTGAAGATAAACAAAAAGATCCGGATTTTCTTGGTGATATAGAAGCCATATTAAGAGTGGGCTTAAAATATAATTCGGATGATGCCTTTAACTGGTTAAAAAATGAATTTATCGAGAAAATGAAATAATAATTATGAATTTAAACCTTGTTAAACCCAGGAAAGCATTAAACAAAGCTTTTCTGAAAGTTAAACCGAACAGAAGCGAAATTGAGATCGTTGAGAATAGTCTAAAATAACTGGTTTGGAGATTGTTGGGTTTATAATGTGAGCAAAAAATAAAATTATGGATATACCTTCCTTGGGCAGATAGGTTAAAAAACCGGCTGGAAGCCGGTGATCCATACAAAATTTTTAGCGTTGCAGAAATGGGCAGGTGTATAATTATTAACAACCGGCATTTTTTTACCGCCTGCTTTAGCTGGCGGTTAAAAAGTTAAATAAATTAAAGGCTTTAGCCGGTAATAATATATTACTCCTGCTGTTTATACTCTGCTACTTCGGTTGCAATCCCTTTTTTTGTACAAATTTCTTGTACCGTATTTTTTACCTTTTTTAGTTTATCATAAGGTACCCAGCCAATTTTGAGCACTTTTTTGCGGCCCGATTTTTTAAAAAAGGTAATAGAGGTAAATCCCAGTTTAACCTTGTTGAGTGTTTCCCACATGATTTTTTCGGGCACTTTATTTAAAAATCCGAACTGGTATTCTAAAGCAAAATCATCGCAATGGATATACATTTTTGCGTTATATCCAACAAATCCAAAATAGATAAACAGTAAAAAATAGAAAAATAAACCCACAAAAAACCATTCGTTAGGGTTGTCTTTTCTGTATAAAAGCCAGGATACTATGGCTGAAGAAACTAAAAAAATTAATGCAAGAATAAAAACCAGGCGTTTGTACCGCCGGCCTTTGTCTGCCATTTGGTTTAGATTAATTGTACAAGGTTCCATGATGATAAAGTTGATGTTTATTCAAAGGTACTCATTTTCATTGATTTATTAAATAATGAACTTTGTTTTTTTTCAATCTGCCAGGGAGGTGTTGGTTGTAATTCATTAACCGGCTCGAAGCCGGTGATTCCAAACCAATTCACTTTAAATACTAATATTTACTTACAATATTCATATTCTGATGATTGGTAATATCTTTGGCTTCGGGAGTAAATAAATATTCAATCCGCTCTTTGTAATATTCTACAATTTTTCCACGAACCATTTTCAGGGTACTGTTGATTAGTTTATTTTCTTCGGAGAAAGGTTCGCCTAAAACAGCAACAGCGGCAGGCAGCCAGCGCTCAGAAAACATTCCTTCATATTCGCCGCCTTTTTTGTACTGGTCAATTTCCTCCTGAATTTTTTGAAGTGCCAGTTTTTGTCCTTCTTTTTTGTCGAAAGAAAGGTTGTGCTCTTGCAGATATCTGCGCAAAGCTTCTTTGTTTGGCATTATAAGCCCTATCGTATAAGGACTTTGATCATTATACAGCATACATTGTTCAATGTAATTTGAATGTTGAATAAGCTTTTCTTCAATGGATTCGGGACTGTATTTTTCACCATCGTTAGCAATGAGCAAGCTTTTAAAACGTCCCAGGACGTAAAGGAAACCGTCTTTGTCCATGTAGCCCATATCGCCGGTGTATAGCCAGCCGTCTTTTATGGTTTCGTTGGTTGCTTTTTCATTTTTCCAGTATCCCACCATAATATTTTCGCCACGAACAACAATTTCTCCTTTTTCGCCAACAGGCAATTCGTTGCCTTTATCGTCGCATATTCTAAGGTCAAGGTTTTTTACTAAGAAACCTGATGAGCCCAGTTTGTGTTTTTGAGGTGCATTGGACGAAATGATAGGAGCCGATTCAGACAATCCGTAGCCTTGATACATCGGCATACCAATGGCATAAAAAAACCGTTGTAACTCAATATCGAGTAATGCTCCGCCACCAATGAAGAAATCGAGCTCGCCACCAAAACCTTCGCGAATTTTGCTGAACAAAATTTTATCGAACAGGTTTAATAAAGGTTTTTTCCATGCATGTAAAATTCCACCTTTATTGTATCCCTCTTTATTATAACTGTAAGCCAAATTTAAAGCATAGTTAAAAAGTTTTTCGGCTTTGGAGCCTTTATCCTGTATCCCTTTTTCAATATTTTTCTTAAAGTTTTTTGCTAATGCCGGAACACTGAGAAGCAGATTGGGTTTTATTTCTTTAATATTTACCGGAATATTTTTTAGGGTTTCCATAGTGGATTTGCCCGCCTGAACAAAAGCCATGCTGGCACCATTGGCAATAAAGCTGTAAATACCTGCTGTGTGGGCAAACGAGTGGTCTAATGGAAGAATAAGAAGCGTTTTATATGTTTCTGGAATATTCATTAAACTGCATGCCTGCTCTACATTGGCAGTATAATTTCTATGTGTAAGCATAATCCCTTTCGGATCGGCTGTTGTACCTGAAGTATAACTGATATTGGCCAAGTCATTGGCTTGAATCGATTCTTTGATTTTTATAAATTTCTCTTTATTGGTCTTAAGAAAATTCTCGCCCAGCTCAAGCACATCTTCAATATAAATTTCATCCTTTTCGTATTTTTCCTGTGGGTCGAGATAAATAACTTTTTCAAGGTCTGGTAAATTATTTTTGATCTGTTTGATTTTATCAGCCTGGCTTTTTGATACAATAATCATGCGTGTTCCCGAATGCTCGAGCCTGAACTTTAATTCGCTTGCTGAATCCAGTTTTACCGATAACGGGACATTTACCGCTCCGGTATATAATATGGCTAATTCGCTAATTACCCAGTAATTTCTTCCTTCAGAAAGCAAAGCTATTCTATCGCCTTTGTTTACACGGAGTGTAAGCAATCCTGCTGCCATTATTTCAACTTTTTTGAGGGTTTCCTGATAGGTTGTAGGCTTATATTCTTCTTCTTTTTTTTCCCATAGCAATGGGTTATTTGAATATCTTTCTACATTTTGTTCAAAAAGATCAATAATTGATTTCATACCTTTTGTCTTTTATATTAAGCTTCACAATTTAAAAAAATCAGTGTAAATAATCGAAAAACTTTCTGTTTTGTTTTTGTTTTTAGTGGTAATAATCTGTATATCAATTGTATGCAATGTTTTTGTTTTAGGTGTATTTTATTAAATAGTTTTAAAATGTTTACATACAGTTTTTTATAATAAATATTTTGATTATCTGTTGTAATTTTCATTATCTTTGTTATATCAAACAAAAATCAACATTAATCCTAATTGTATGAGAAAATTAATTTTAGCATTAGCAGCCATTGTTTTAATAACTTCAGGATGTGAATTTTTTGAAAAGAAAAAGATGTTTTCCAAAGAAGATACATTGGTTGCATATCAGCGAAGAGTTGACAGTTTAAGAAAAGTTGACTCCATTAAAAAGGCTAAAGCTATTGAAAAGCAAAAAGCCGAACAGTCACGTAAAGATTCTATACGAAAAGCCGAAGAAAAGCGAAAAAGATTATATAAATACCATGTAATTGTGGGTAGTTTTAAAACCAAAAAATATGCCAATGCTTACAACGATTTTATTAAGCAAAAAGGGAATAAGACAGAAGTTATCCGCAATCAGTATCAGTTTGATATGATAAGTATTGGTGCTTATAAATCGTGGCGCGAAGCTGTAACAGACCTTCAAAAAGCACGTGAAAATATCGAACCTACTTCATGGATTTATATTGATAATTAATGTTTTCCCAAAATATTGTTTGTTAAACGGCTACCGAAAGTAGTCGTTTTTTTATTCTATGTCCTTTTTTTAATTATGAGAAAAAACATTTTTTTTTTGATAATTAAATAATAGATTTGGTGATTCTATAAAATTGAAAGTTTGAAAATGGTAAAAGGTAAGACAATAAAAAGCTCTTTTTTAGTACGTTGGTCGATTTTGTTTTTAGCTATTGCTGTAATTTTTTTTAATTATTTTTTTAATGATGCGTTATCGCCATTAAAAGACCTAATGCAATTAAACCTTGGATTCTCATCTACAGATTATGGCCTGTTTATTTCTGCCTATTCTGTGTCCAGTGTATTTTTATTAATGGCTGTATTAGGAGGTATCATTCTTAATAAAATAGTAAGGATTAAAGGTTTTTTCGTTTGTTTTTGCCTTTATACTTAAAAAAAGCCGACTAAAAACAAGGTTATGTACTTGAATTAACAAATATTGAAAACAAATAATGATTATAATTAATATTAATTTTGAAAAATTATGACAGACACAACTAAGAAAACACTAAAAGATTCAGCTGCAATGAGATGGCTGGCTCTTCTACTAGTCAGTGGATTGATGCTGGCAACTTATTGGTTTCAGGATTTTTTCTCAGGCTTAAAAGATATGATGGAAACCCAGATGGGGTTTACCAGTGAGGAATTTGGCCGACTTATCGGGTTAACCACCATTGCCAATATGTTTGGTATGATCATCGTTGGTGGTATGATCCTTGATAAATGGGGCGTAAGAATTGCCGGGCTTGCTTTTGGCGGCCTTGCTGTGTTGGGTGGTGCCATTACTGCAATGGGTGCGGCCGGCGTGTTTGGTGAAGGCCACAATACACAGCTTACAACAATGATTATCGGGCGTATATTATTTGGTTCTGGACTTGAAGTTGTTTGTGTGGTGGCAACTACTACCATGGTGAAATGGTTTAAGGGTTACGAATTGGCATTGGCCATGGCAATCAATATGGGATTCGGACGGCTTGGTTCGGCTATGGGAATTGCTCTTTCCCCTGATATCTCTGGAACGGTATCTCCTGCCGTTACCTTTGCTGCTGCCCTAATGGGTGTTGCACTAATCATGTTTGTAATTTATGTATTTTTTGATATTAAACTTGACAAGCAACTTAAAGCAAATAAAGCAGCAGAAGTTGCTGATGGGGTTGAACAAGAAGAGGAAGAGGAATTTAAGTTTGCCGATCTGTTTAAACTGATTCAGAATAAATCCTTTATTTATATTGCATTGCTTTGTGTAGCTTTTTATGCTGCTGTATTCCCTTTTATACAGTATGCACCTGACTTGCTGATTAATAAATTTAACTTTACTGCTGTGTTGCCTGAAGGCGGATTTCAGATAAATGGTAGTACTTCATTTGGAACAGCCGTTATTTATATTGGGTTGTTCATTTATGCACTAATGTTTGCCATTGTGCCTTCCAGGATGAAAACAGCAAGTAAAACAGCCTTATCGGTTATTCTGATTGTCGGTACCTTTGTTTTATTTGCTTATTTACTCCGAGATACTTTAGCAATATGGTTTAAGAACGGATCAAAAACTGCTAGCCTGATACCATTGGGAACAATTATTTTTACACCCATTTTCGGGAATTATGTTGATCGAAAAGGAAAGGCAGCTTCACTAATGATACTGGGATCATTCCTCTTGATCTTTGCTCATCTGTCATTGTCTGTATTTAACAATGTGATGTTGGCTTACCTGGGATTGATTTCTCTCGGAATAGCATTTTCACTAGTACCTGCCGCTATGTGGCCATCAGTTGCAAAAATTGTATCTCAAAACCGATTAGGAACAGCTTATTCTACCATGTTTACTGTTCAAAACTGGGGACTTGGTGCTTTCTTCTGGGGAATCGGAGCATTGCTGCAAGCTGTAAATCCAAAAGTTGTTGCTAACAGGCAGGCATTAAACGCCAAACTTGAAGCTGCCGGTTTGTCTCAGGCTGAAATATCTCAGGAAATTATCAAAATGAAAGATCCGAATATTGTTTCAAAATTTGGGGAATATACACAGCAATATATTTACGATTATACCATTCCGATTTTTATCCTGGTAATTTGCGGTGTTATTTCGATCTTCCTTGCTTATAAGCTTAAACAAGCAGACAAAAAACAAGGATATGGGCTTGAATTACCGTCAGGTGCCGAAAACCCTAATGGAGAAAACAACTAAAAGATTTTATTATCTTTTTAATGATATGAAAAGCTGTCTGCAAAGACAGCTTTTTTCATTTTTATTTGTATTATTGTGATTCTTTAAAAAAACGATCACAATTTTAATGTAGTAAAAGAGGATTAAACATAAATATTTACATATTAAAAAATAAAATCGATGAAAAGTAAAATTTCGAACTCTAAACTATTTCGCTGGGGAATATTATTTTTAGTAGGTTTTGTCCTTTCGGCCAACTATTATTTTTATGATGCCTTTTCTTCATTAAAATCGCTATTAACTAGCGAGTTGGGTTTTTCAAATACTAACTTTGGTTTGTTTGTAGCATTTTATAGTATTCCCAACACTTTTCTTTTTATGGCAGTTATTGGTGGGATTATTCTGGATAGGTTAGGGATAAGGCCCACGGGATTTATGTTTGTATTTTTTATGGCTTTTGGGGCAATGCTTACAGCATATGGTGCCTCAGAAGCATACAGTAATGGTGGTGCTGGATACGGAGTAATGAGCAGTTTTCTTCCTAATTATTCGCCCGAATTAAAAATGATGCTTCTAGGACGTTTCTTTTTTGGATTAGGAGCCGAAACCAGTATTGTAGTTGTTAGTAAAATTATTGTTAAATGGTTTAAAGGAAAAGATCTTGCCCTGGCCTTTGGTATTAAAGTCGGGTTTGGGCGATTAGGCACGCTCCTTGCACTTACCTTACAGCCTTTGTTAACCAAAGGCGGCACCGAATTGAATACTGCTATTTGGTTTGCTGCTATTTTAGTTTCGATCGGTTTGCTGGCTTTTGTTGTTTATATGTTGTTTGATATAAAATATGATAAAGAGGCTGAAGAAGATCAGAAATTATTAGCTGAAAAAGAGAAGTTTAAACTTTCCGATGTCACTAGTATACTAACAAATCGCGCATATTTATATATTGCATTGCTTTGTGTTACTTTCTATTCGGCAGCATTTCCGTTTATGGCTTTTGCCCCTGATTTCTTTCTTAATAAATTCGATGTTTCGCTCGAGGCTAGCGGGGTAATTGCAGCGTTGCTACCTGCAGCTACAGCAATAATGACACCCTTCATTGGCGTTTTTGTTGATCGTATTGGTAAAAGTGCAACCGTAATGATTTATGGATCGGCAATTTTATTAATTGTTCATTTAACTTTTGCTTTAACACATTTTCCTCCCTATATTTTGATGTTATTACTTGGGGTTGCTTTTTCACTTGTACCTGCAGCAATGTGGCCATCAATGGTTAAATTGGTAAAAGAAAAACAAATTGGGACAGCTTACGGACTAATGTATTCGATCCAGAACCTGGGACTCTGGGGATTCCCTATTTTAGCCGGAATTATTTTAGATGCAACAAATCCCGGAAATCCTGAGACCCTAGACTATACTTATACAATCCTTATGTTTGCCGGATTAGGTTTCTTAGGGCTTTTCTTCGGATACATGTTAAAGCGAAGCGACAAAAAATATGGGTTTGGAGTAGATCAACCGTTGAATAGTAAAGAATAGATTCTAATATAACCTTTAAACCAAAGTTTTATGGAATTTATTTCATGGAAAGACAGTTTCTCGGTTGGCATACCTTCAATCGACGATCAGCACAAAAATCTGGTTGGTATGATCAATAAACTTTTTTCTGAATTTTATAAAGGTATTACCGATGATTTTTTAAATGAAATCATTCAAGAGCTGGAAAAATATACCGTTTATCATTTTACCTACGAAGAAAAATTTATGAAACTTTATGATTTTGAAGGTTACAATGCACACAAATCAGAACACGAGCAGTTTATAGAAAAAATCAGAAATTATAAAGAAACACTCTCAAAAGAAAATAAAAAGGCAGTAATTGATTTCATATCATTTTTGAAAGACTGGCTTTTAAAGCATATTATGGGAACCGACAAAAAATATATGAAATTGTTTCAGGAAAAAGGGATGTATTAAATCCCTTTTTCCACATTTTATTTATTAATGGTTTCGTCCCTGTTAGGCCCAACAGAGATTATTTTTATGGGTACTTTAATTTCATTCTCGATATATTGCAGGTAAGTTTTAAAAGTTTCGGGTAAATCATTAAATGATTTTATGTTTGAGATATCTTCACTCCATCCTTTAAATTCTTTGTAAACAGGCTCAAGTGGCTCATTAACTTCGTAGGGTAAGTAATCTATTTCTTTGCCGTTAAGTTTATAATGGGTACAAACTTTAATGGTGTTAAATCCGGATAATACATCAGCTTTTGTAACTACCAATTCGGTTACACCATTAAGCATAATGGCATATTTTAAAGCCGGCAAATCGAGCCAGCCGCATCTTCTGGGGCGCCCTGTTGTGGCACCGAATTCGTGGCCTTGTTTGCGCAACTTTCCTCCATCGCTATTTTCCAGTTCGGTAGGGAAGGGGCCACTACCCACACGAGTACAGTAGGCTTTAAAAATACCAATTACTTTGCCAATTTTATTGGGCGCTACGCCTAGTCCTGTACATGCTCCGGCACATATTGTATTCGATGAAGTTACAAAAGGATAGGAGCCAAAATCAATATCTAGTAAGGTACCCTGAGCACCTTCGGCTAAAACGTTTTTATCTTCCTGTAAATACTGATTAATTAAATGTTCGCTTTCTATCAGCTTAAATTGTTTGATTAACTCAATGCCTTGCAACCATTTATCTTCGTATTCTTCCAGGTTATAAGCAAAATCGTATTGTTTTAAAATTTCGCGGTGTTTGTTTTTTAAAAATTCATATTTATCATTAAATCCTGGATTTATAATATCTCCAATCCGTAAACCGTTTCGGCCGGTCTTATCCATGTAGGTTGGGCCAATGCCTTTTAATGTTGATCCAATTTTGGTTTTCCCTTTGGCTGCCTCAGAAGCAGCATCCAGAATTCTGTGTGATGGTAAAATAAGATGTGCTCTTTTCGAGATAAAGAGATTTTTTTGAATATCAACATTTAGTTTTTTTAACTCGTTAATTTCTTCCATAAAAATTACCGGATCAATAACTACTCCGTTACCGATTATATTAATGGCTTCGGGCCTGAAAACGCCTGAAGGAATGGTGTGTAAAACATGTTTTATTTGGTTAAATTCAAGCGAGTGTCCTGCATTGGGCCCTCCCTGAAAACGAGCAATTACATTGTAATTTGAGGCTAAAACATCAACAATTTTTCCTTTTCCTTCGTCACCCCACTGGAGGCCTAATAAAACATCTAATTTCATGCGGTCTATTTTATTTTAAAAAATTATATTTTATTCTTCACAAATGTAGCCATTAAAAATAAAAAAATCTCCAGCTTTAGGATGGAGATTTGAAGAAGTTTTATGATTTTTTTATTAACAGAATTAATCTTTTCTTTTTTCCAGACATTCTTCACAAATACCATAAAAATATAAGGAGTGGTAGCTTATTTTAAAATTAAGCATTTCTTCGGCTGTGTTTTGAATATCCTGTACCCTTGGATCGCAAAACTCAAATACTTTACCACATTCCTGGCAAATTAAATGGTCGTGTTGTTTGCAATTGTGTGCTTTTTCAAACTGCGCAATATTTCGTCCAAACTGATGTTTAATAACCAAATTGCTTTCTAATAACAATTCGATGGTATTATATAAAGTTGCCCGGCTAACCCGGTAATTTTTATTTTTCATTGAAATATACAACGATTCAATATCGAAATGATTATCACGCGAATATATTTCTTCCAGAATGGCGAATCGCTCGGGTGTTTTTCGGTGTCCTTTCTTTTCTAAAAATTCCGTAAAAATCTTTTTAACGGTTTCTTTAGTTTCTGTACAAATCATAAACAATCATTTAAATAATGAATGTTTAAAAATATAATTTTTTTTTGTTATTTAGAATTAATTTAAAGAAAAATTAGCTTTTGATTTCTTCTTTTCGTTTTACCGATTCAACACCTTTGATTTTGCTTATGTTCATAATCAAGTTATTCAAATCTTTTACGCTATGGACATACAGCTCAATTTCACCTTCAAAAATTCCATCGTGGGTTTCGATAAATATTTTACGGATATTTACATCCAGCTCTTCGGAAATTTCAGTGGTAATATCAGAAGCTATTCCTATGCGGTCAATACCATTTAAGGTAAGTTTAGCCAGTGATGATAAGAATTTTTGTGAAGTCCATTTAACTTTTACAATATAATTCCCCTGGCTCGACATTAGTTTAATCGCATTGGGGCATTTGGCTTTATGAATTACAATATGCTCTTCTTTTGGATTTTTATATCCAATTACATCATCGCCGGGTATAGGATTACAACATTTGGCAATTTTGTATTTGTTTTCTTCCAAGTCAGTATCATCGTGGATAATAACCGGATTTTTATAATTAAATTTTTCTTTTTGTTTGGGCGCTTTTGCATTAGTTGTTTTTTTAGATGAAGAGGTTGTTTTGGCAATTTGTAGCCCCCAATAACGTACAAATTTATTTTTGGTATTCTTTTTTAATATTTTTTTTAAATCGTCGAGTTTAATAATTCCACTGCCGATTTTACTGTATAGCTCATCCTTATTTTTTACTTCGTATTCGGGTAAAATTTTTCTAAAAACTCTTGAGCTGGGATGGATATTGAGTTCTTTCAATTTTGTTTCAAGGGTTTTTTTTCCAATATCAATCCGGTTTTTGGTTTCTGCTTTTAGTGCATTGTTAATGCTCGATTTTGCTTTGGCTGTTTTTACGTGTGCTAACCACTCCTTTTGTATTCTTAGTTTATTTGATGTTATAATTTCTACCTGATCGCCGCTGGATAAGATATAATTAAGCGGAACCAGCTTATGGTTAATCTTTGCACCAATGGCTTTATTCCCGATATCGGTGTGTATTTCATAGGCAAAATCAAGTGCGGTAGAATATTTTGGCAGTGTAACCAGATCGCCTTTAGGCGTGAAAGCCATAATTTCCGATGCAAACAGATTCATTTTAAATTCATCGATAAACTCAAGTGCATCCGATTTAGGATCTTCCAGCATTTCGCGTATACGCTTAATCCATTTATCCAGTTCACTTTCGTGATTTTTATCTCCTTTATATTTCCAATGTGCTGCAAATCCGCGTTCTGCAATTTCATCCATCCTTTCAGAGCGTATTTGCACTTCTACCCATTTTCCGGATGGCCCCATAACCGTTATGTGAAGTGCTTCGTAGCCGTTGGCTTTAGGTGAACTAATCCAGTCGCGAATTCTGTCTGGTTTGGGTGTATAAATATCAGTAATTAATGAATAGATTTGCCAGCACTGTGCCTTTTCGGTTTCGCGGGTTAGCGATTTGAAAACAATACGTATAGCCATTAAATCATATACTTCTTCGAAAGGAATATTTTTTGATTGCATTTTGTTCCAAATCGAGAAAATAGATTTTGGCCTTCCGTTAATGTCAAATTCGATATTATGATTTCCCAGTTTTTCTATAATGGGTAAAGCAAACCGGTTTATCTCCTGCTGCCGCTTTTTTTCATTGTCTTTTATTTTGGCAACAATTTCTGAATAAACTTTTGGGTGCCTGTATTTTAAGCTCAAATCTTCCAGTTCGGTTTTTATGGCATACAAACCAAGCCTGTGTGCAAGTGGTGCATAAAGATAAACGGTTTCGCCGGCAATTTTAAGCTGCTTATTAGGGGACATGGAATCGAGCGTACGCATATTATGTAACCTGTCGGCCAGCTTGATAAGAATTACCCTAACATCATCCGACATGGTTAACAGCATTTTCCGGAAATTTTCAGCTTGCAATGATGACCGGTTGTCAAAAACTCCGGCAATTTTAGTTAAACCATCAATAATTGAGGCAATTTTATCGCCAAACAGGTGTCTGATATCATCAAGGGTATAATCTGTGTCTTCCACTACATCATGTAAAAGGGCGCAAGCAATGGAAATAGCTCCCAATCCTATTTCTGAGGTAACAATTTTTGCCACAGCCAAAGGATGTACAATATAAGGTTCTCCTGATTTTCTTTTTACTCCTTTATGCGAATCTTTGGCTAAATCAAAAGCACGGCGAATCAACTCTATATCATTAACCTTAACGTGCTTTGAGCAGCTGGCAATAAGATCATTATAGAGCGATTCTGCATGAGTATCCTCATCAATCAATTGAATATTAGCAGGAGAATTTTTTTTTGTCATATTATCCACCCAAAATTTTAAATTACAAATTTAAAGAAAAAATAGTTGAAATGAATTGCCTGTATGCTAATTATTACGGATAGAAAATGGTTATGTTTCCTCTTTTTTCTACAATTTGATTACCGGGTGTTTTAATTTTTAGGTAATAAATGTAAGTGCCTGTGGGTAAAGACCTCCCATTTGGTGATCTTCCGTTCCAGCCTTTTTCAGGGTCGTTGGTCTGGAAAACAACATTAGACCAGCGATTATAAATAATGAATTGATAATCTACCGGTAAAAAAGAAAATACAGGTTTAAAAATGTCGTTTCTACCATCATCGTTTGGTGTAAATGCTTCGGGAATAAATACCTTTGGTTCAAGGTAAACACAGGCAATGTTAGACTGGCTGTATTCAGTATAATCGGCTTCGTAAGCACGAATAAAATAGCAAAAGCTGCCATACTGAAACTCTCCCTGAAAGGATTCAATATTATCGCTGTAGTTATAATGATTCGAATACCTTCTGATTAATTCAGGATCCGAATTTCCTGCAATTCTGTATATTTCGTAATTTACATCAACTAAATCTATTTCTTTCAATACATTCCATTGCAAAGAATTGGTATAATCTTCTTTTTCAACTTCAAGTTTGATATTATTGATGATATCCGATTGCGTGGTTATGTTGCCACAATTATTTACAGCAGCTAACTTATAATAGTTAATTTCTGAATGGGGATTTGAATTTTCGTGTGTAGTAGTAATCTCAAAATCATTGGTGGTTATGGTTTCTAATGTATCGTAACTGCCTGTGGGTGTAGTTGAATAAAGAAGTTTGTACGTGGTTAATTCTGAGTTGGGTGCTATTTCGAATTTTAGGTCGGTATTATTCCCTTCTGCTGTTGCATAAAGGGATTTAATATAATCCGGGCTTTGAGGCATTTCTGTAAATTTGCTTACAGGGTTTGAAAAACCTGTGGAGTCCGTTTCTTCCCACTCTACGCCAACTCTAAAAGTGTAATCTGTGTTTTCTTTGATATTATTAACAGAGTATGAGTTCCCTGTCGCATCGATTGTTATTTCCTGTAATATTCCATCTTCATATTTTTGAATAATATAATTTGATGGTGTCCATTGGTTTTCAGGCAAATCATCATGTTGTAATTCTGTCCAGAAAAGTTCAATAAGAGTGGCACATGAGTCGTATTCGAAAGTTAATTTATAAGTTGATATTATTTGTGTGTAAACATCATTAGGAGTGGTTTCACTTTGTATTTTGTATAATCTAGGGCTGATATTGGTCTTGGCAGATTGATCAATATAAGATTTTATAGATGTATCATAAATGGTATCAATAGGAGATAAGCTTGAGATGGCAAGGCTATCACGGAAGATAACCAGGTTTTCTGTTCCGTCATATTCCCAACTTAACCTTACATGGCCTTGTTCATTAATCACCGAAACATTTCTCATGGTTAAATTGCCCTGTCCATAGCCAGCCGATACCGCTATGGAGGAGATGAATAAAACAGATAATATGTGCTTCAGGCGATTCATTTTTATCAAACGAAATTTAAAAATATTTATTCATATTTACCGGCAATTGTTTTCAAAAAATTATCTTCAGTTAAATATTGATTGGCCAACTGCAAAATTTCATCCTGTGTTATGGTTTTAATTGCTTTTATTGCCTGGTTAAAATAATCGGGTGTAAGGTTAAAATCAATAATCGAACGGTATGCTGAAGAAAGTTCAAAAGCGCCGTCAAACGATCGTAAAAGCTCGCCCATCATATAATTTTTAACCGGGATTAACTCTTCATTGCTTATCTTTTCTTCTCTTAAACGTTTTAGTTCGTTGAATATTTCGTTCATAGCATCCCTGGCATACTCGTTGCCAACTTCCGATACAATAATTAAGATTCCTTCATGTTTTAAAGAAATAAGGGCCGAGCCAATTCCGTAGGTGTATCCTTTTTCTTCACGGATGTTTTTCATCAATCGCGAACCAAAATAACCACCAAGGATCGTATTCACAATATCTAATTTTAAATAATCGGGATGGGTTTTAAGAATTGATTTTGCTCCAACTCTTATGGCTGTTTGGTTTGCATTATTTTTAATTATTATTTTTTCTTTAATGATTTTGTGATCTGATTCAGGTTTTTGTTCTTCTATTTTTTCATTTTGTTTCCAATCTTTGCCTCCAAAATACTGATTAATGATTTGAGAAACAGAATCATCAACTTTCCCGGAAACAATGATCTTACAATTTTGGGGAGAATAATAATTTCTGTGAAAATCGAGTAAATCTTCACGGGTTAAAGAGTCATAATCTTCTAACTCTACGTTCCGCCCGTATGGGTGTTTGGTACCAAAAAGCTGTTCGTTAGAAGCCCTTCGTGCCAAATTGGAAACTTTCTCCATCTCGATTAAAAATAATTGTTTCTTTTTATTGATAAAATTGGTTAACTCATGATGAGGAAATGATGGAGCTTTAATAATATCTTCGAGGATCTTAATCGTTTTGGGCAAATATTTTTTGAGTGTAAAAAGCGACACGCTGGCAAAATCTTTGGTAGGCTGAGGCTGAATAAATGCTCCATAAAAATCTAATTTCTCTGCAATTTGTTGCGATGAAAGATTTACTGTGCCTTCCATTAACATTTCGCTTGTAGCACTGGCTATGGGTGGCTTGGGCTGATACCAACTACCGGCATCGAATATGATATCTATTTTTAATATTTCCTGTGTTCCCGCATCTATCAAATGTGCAGTAATATTATTATCCAGTTTACTTATTTGGGGATCAATAATATTGATTTGATCGATATTTTGGTAAGCTGGTTGAAGTTTGCGATTTAACATGGCTTTGTTTTTATTTTTTGGATAAATAATGTATTGTAGATGAGTTTTTTTGATCAAAAAGTGTTTTCGCTACACTTTGAACATCTTGTTTTGTAACTGCTCTGAATTTTTTTACATCTTCATTAATCCTGTTAGCATCGCCTAAAAGCTCCTGGTAAGCTAAATCCATTGCTTTGTTTAATGCACTGATATGTGCAAATTGAAAAACCGACTCATATTTGTTTTTTACTTTTTCGATTTCTGAATCATCAATCAAATCGTTAATTAATGTTTCTAATTCATTTTCAATGGCTTTTTCACCCTCCTGAATAGCAACACCTTTCATCAGTTTCCCGGTAACAACAAAAAGTCCTTCGTCAATATCGCCTGTGATGTAGGCATTGATATCGCTAAATAATTGTTTTTGTTTTACCAGTTTTTGATATAGTCTTGCTGATTTTCCGTTGGCAAGAATATCTGATATCAGATCGGCTACATAATAATCGGGATGAGTTTTAGCACTCATGTGATATGCTTTGTAGATTGCATCAAAGGGAACCTCCCTCTCTACCCGCAAAAAACGAGGTTCGTTTTGTTTAGGCTCTTTAGGGATTTGAGGTTTATATATATCGCGTTTTTCGATGGGAGCAAACCATTTTTCGGCCAGATTTTTAATTTCTTCTGTAGTAATATTGCCGGCAACAGAAAGAATGGCATTGTTGGGCGCATAATGATGTATAAAAAAATCTTTAACATCCTTTAAAGTGGCATTTTTAATATGCGAAATATTTTTACCAATGGTAGGCCACTGGTATGGGTGAACTTTATAAGCCAAAGGCTTAAGCAATAAAAAAACATCACCGTAAGGTTGATTTAAATAGCGTTGATTATACTCTTCAATTACCACATTTTTTTGTATGCTTAATTTTTTCTCCGAAAAATCGAGGCTTAGCATCCGGTCTGATTCCAGCCAGAAAGCGGTTTCGATATTTTCTTTTGGAAGGGTTATATAATAGTTCGTGATATCATTATTGGTAAATGCATTATTTTCTCCACCAGCCATTTGAAGGGCTGTATCAAAGGCCCGAATGTTAATACTACCTTCAAACATTAAATGCTCAAATAAATGAGCAAATCCTGTTTTATTCGGCATTTCGTCACGCGAACCTACATTGTATAATATGTTAAAGGCTACCAGCGGTGTCGATCTATCTTGATGTACAATAACTTTTAAGCCGTTTTCGAGGGTAAATTTTTCGAATGTTATCATTTGATTTACTTTAATGAATTGCAAACTTAGAAAATAAACACATATTTATGCAGATCGTTTAAAGAAAGTTGTTTTTTATAAAGGGATATTGAAAAAAAATCGTTTTTTTTACAAGCCTAAAAAAATAAGATAACTGCTAAATTAATATGGCCATACGCTCATCTTTTATAAGACGATTTTTAATATGGAGGGCCAGAAAAATAGATGACAGGAAATTTATGATTTTCCTGAGTATTTTGGTTGGGGTTGTAGCCGGTTTTGCAGCAGTAATTATTAAAAATTCAGTACATTTCATTCAAGGGCTTCTTACAAAAAGTTTTGTTATTCAATACCAAAATTATTTATATTTTGTTTATCCGGCCTTAGGTATTTTGCGTGTTATTATTTTTACCAGTGATATTTTAAAGCGAAAAGTAGGCCAT